>NZ_AP024597.1:1800000-2100000 GCF_019704315.1 Stygiolobus caldivivus
AAACTTTTAAATTGTTAAAAGACCTTTGCCTTAGGTGGTCAGATGGAAGAATATTAGAGACAATAGACTTAGGTTATGCCTATGTTGAGGATAACTTTGTAATAAGACATGTCAATATGGAAATGTATGACCATGAACTAGTAGCTATTGTAGGGCCATCAGGGATAGGAAAGTCTACTCTACTGAGAATTCTTGGAGGATTTGTACCACCTAAAGAAGGAGAAGTCAGACTTATGGGTAAAAAAGTGCTTCAGCCTTCTCCCAAAATAGCGTTAATCCACCAATCAATAGCAACTTTCCCTTGGATGAGCGCACTAGATAATGTAAGGCTAGGGTTAAAATATAGAAAGCTTCCTAAAGATGAGGAAATAAGAATCGCAAAAAAGATGCTCGATTTAGTAGGCCTCTCCGGGTTTGAAAACTTCTATCCCAAACAAATGAGCGGAGGAATGAGGCAAAGGATCGCAATAGCGAGAGCACTAGCAGCAGACCCTGTTGTCCTTCTTATGGACGAGCCTTTCTCACACCTAGATGAACTAACAGCTGAGGGGCTTAGGCAGGAAGTCTATCAGATGTTATTCAGTGATGAGTCACCTTTAAAAACAGTAGTCCTTGTGTCCCATAACTTGTTCGAAGTCGTGGAGTTAGCTGATAGAGTTTATGTATTAAACGGTATCCCGGCTACAGTCGTAGGTAATATAAAAATTGAACTACCAAGGCCTAGAGACCAACATGATCCTAAGTTCCAGGAATATGTAGATACACTTTACAAGTTACTAAGCCCTGCTCTAAAGAAGAAAATTACGGACGGAAAAGGTGAAACTATATGAACGAGCTTATTTCATTATTCCCTACCCTTGTTTTAGCTTCTTTAGCATCTATAGGTAGAGTCTGGCTAACGATATTGGCTTCTATTATAAGTGGATGGTTTCTTGCTTGGGCTTCAATCAAGAGCAAAGTTTTTGAGAATACTTACATTAGCCTGAGCGAAGTTTTTGAATCCGTCCCAGTTTTCAGTTTTCTCCCCATAGTATTCATCTTCTTTGTCTATGATATTGGAGGAAGTCTGGGTATAGAACTAGCAGTACTATTTCTAGTATTTACTGCAACAGTGTGGAATATTTGGATGGGAATATATCAGGCTTTCAAGACCGTCCCGCACGACCTTGTGGAAGTAAGTGAAAATTATAAGTTCGGGTTTTGGGGTAAGATGTTAAAGCTTTACGTACCCTATTCTATTCCACGGATATCTTCCGAGTTAATGTCAAGTTTTTCAGACGGACTATTTTACATAACTGTGAGTGAAGTCTTCAGTGTAGGGACAAAAAACTTTGAAGTATTTGGCATAGGGTCTGTAATAGCTAACCTAACACAA
Organism: Stygiolobus caldivivus; assembly: GCF_019704315.1. Classification (NCBI taxonomy): domain Archaea; kingdom Thermoproteati; phylum Thermoproteota; class Thermoprotei; order Sulfolobales; family Sulfolobaceae; genus Stygiolobus; species Stygiolobus caldivivus. The sequence goes on from NZ_AP024597.1 coordinate 1,801,376, forward strand.
GAAGGTAACTATCTGGGCGCACTTGAAGGGCTTGCAATATTAGGGGTCTTCGTAGCAATAATTACATATCTACTTAGAGAATTTGCAAAATACAGTGTATCAAAATATGGTCTAGACACTGAGATGCGGGTTAGTAAAAAAGGGAGACTAAATATAAGGGGCTCATTAAGGTTAACTAATAGTCTACCTACATTTACAAAAATCGCAAGAGTATTTCCTACAGTAGATAAGCTTAGAAGGTATTCATATGAGGACTATTATGAAGAACCCCATAAGAGAGACCGTTTATGGAAAATTATAGGAGTCTCTGTAGGTATATTATTACTGGGACTAATCATATATGGTGCTATTGGCATTATCCTATCAGTCTCTGTTACTGAATGGCACCATTTAATAGCGTCAATACCAGAGGATCTGATAGCAATAGGAGTCGACTATATTAGGGTAGGTATAATAACCGGTGTTTCCTTTTTACTCGCCGTATTCCTAGGCTATTATTTAGCCACTCATGAAAAGGTGGAGAAAGTTGCAATACCGGTGATTCAGGCTTTTGCAGCGTTCCCTGCTCCAGCGTATTTCCCCTTACTCTTTCTAGCTACAATAGGGATTTTCCGTGCTATATTTGGGCCATTTACTAATGAATTCTATGTGCTACTTATAGGGTTTATATCTACATTCTATTATGTGTTCTATAGTTTCTGGTTAGGTGTTAAGAACATGCCTACTCAATACTGGGAGATCATGAAAAACTACCAACTAAGTTTCTTGGATAAAATGAGGAAGATAATAATACCCGCTACACTACCCTATATAGTTACGGGTCTCTCAAGCACAATAAATAGCGCGTGGGGAGGTCTAGCAATAGCGGAATATTGGCCTGACATAGTCAACGGGTATAACCTATATGTTAGAACCGGAATGATGAAGGACATAGTCTACTATACCAATGTGGGAGATATTGCAGATGCGGCCTGGTTATCTTTCCTATTCGGGATTATAGTAGTCATATATTCTATCCTGTTTACGAGAAAACTAATGGACTTATCTAGGCAGAAATATATTGCTGAAGAGGGAATATACCTAGCTTAAAACGATTTTTCTACGTCTCCTTACTTGCTTTTCCTAATTTTTAGGCTAGACTTAAGAATTTATTATCTTGGATTGGTATTTTGTCTCTGATGATGTGGAATCCGGGAACTGAACATGATGACAAAGCGCGAGCACTGAACTTTCTTTTTTAAATTTACACGAAACAATTTGTAAAGTTAAAACCTTTTAAACCCCTAAAACAATAATAGTATGACTTAGAATGCCACCATTTAATAAAGTTCTCGTAGCAAATAGGGGAGAAATTGCTGTAAGAGTAATGAAGGCAATTAAAGAGATGGGGATGAAGGCAGTAGCCGTGTATTCAGAAGCCGATAAATATGCTTTACACGTTAAATATGCTGATGAAGCCTATTACATAGGACCCGCACCTTCCCTACAGAGTTATTTGAATATCCAAGCCATAATAGACGCAGCTGAAAAAGCTCATGCTGACGCAGTACATCCGGGTTACGGCTTCCTCTCAGAGAACGCAGATTTTGCAGAAGCTGTTGTCAAAGCTGGAATGACATGGATCGGCCCCTCAGTAGAGGCTATGAGGTCAATAAAAAGCAAGTTAGACGGAAAAAGGATAGCAAAAATGGCAGGCGTACCCATATCCCCTGGGTCTGATGGACCACTTGAGAGCCTAGACGAAGCTTTGAAGCTTGCTGAGAAAATAGGATACCCTATAATGGTAAAAGCCGCGTTTGGAGGAGGAGGTACTGGAATAACCAGAGTTGACACTCCAGAACAGTTGCAGGAAGTCTGGGAGAGGAATAAAAGGTTAGCGTACCAAGCTTTCGGTAAAGCAGACCTTTACATAGAAAAAGCTGCTGTTAACCCCAGACATATAGAGTTCCAGTTAATTGGGGACAGACACGGAAATTACGTAGTAGCATGGGAAAGAGAATGTACTATACAAAGGAGAAACCAGAAGCTAATTGAGGAGGCCCCTTCACCTGCTTTGAAGATGGAAGACAGAGAAAAGATGTTTGAACCTATAATTAAGTTCGGTCAAATTATAAAGTACCACACACTGGGAACCTTCGAGACGGTCTTCTCAGACGTAACTAGGGACTTCTACTTCCTAGAGCTAAATAAAAGGCTCCAAGTAGAGCACCCAGTAACAGAACTGATCTTCAGAATTGACCTAGTTAAATTACAGATAAACCTTGCTGTAGACGGATATTTGCCGTTTACCCAAGAGGAGTTAAATAAGAGGTATAGGGGACACGCTATAGAATACAGAATAACTGCGGAAGACCCCATAAACGACTTCACCGGTAGCTCTGGTTATATTACCTATTATAAGGAGCCGACAGGACCTGGCGTAAGAGTAGATAGCGGTATAATAGAAGGTAGCTACGTCCCACCATATTATGACTCTCTAGTGTCTAAACTAATTGTATACGGCGAGAGTAGAGAATATGCAATACAAGCAGGTAATAGGGCACTGAATGACTACAAGATAGGTGGGATTAAGACTGTTATTGAACTGTATAAGTGGATAAACAGAGATGAGGACTTCATAAAAGGAAAGTTCACTACCGCGTACATTTCAGAGAAGAGGGACCAATTCGTTAAATACCTAAAGGCTAAAGAAGACATGAAAGCTGCGTTAGCGGCTGCAATTTATGAAAGGGGTTATATGAAGAAGGCTGCACAAGCTGCACAGCAGCAAGCACCAACCAGGAAGAGTTCAGGTTGGAAAACCTATGGTGTTATGGCCCAGTCCTCTTATAGGGTGATGTGGTAATGAAAATCCTCAGGGTCTTTTCGGATTTAGGCGACGTTACCACAATGACTTATGACCAGCAAGGTAATAAGGACAAAATAAAGACAGAACTGGGAGAATACGAGATAGAATATGTAGGGCAAGGTTGGAGAGAAGGAGAATTATTGTTCAAGATTAACGGAGAGGTTCACAGGGTCTACTTCGATAAAGGGTTTATTATAATAGATGATGAGACGTTCTTCAAGGTAGATAGGGTCTCGGAGAGCGCAGTAGAAGAAGGAAAGTCGTTAGAGGAACTAATAAGAGGAAAGGAGGGAGAAGTCTTATCACCAATGCAAGGCAGGATTGTCCAAGTAAGAGTAAAGGAGGGAGACGTAGTAAACAAGGGGCAGCCCTTACTGTCAATTGAGGCAATGAAGAGCGAGACCGTGATCTCGGCTCCCGTTTCGGGGACAGTCCAAAAGATAATGGTAAAAGCTGGACAAGGTGTAAAGAAAGGAGATTTATTATTAATAATTAAGTAATTAGATTTTTTGAAATGTTTAAAATGTATAAAAGTTTAAAACTCCGTGTGTAAAGATAAACGCGTATAGGTGAATAACTAAATGTCGTCCGAAAAATCCGCATATGAAAAATTATTAGATGAGTTAAAGCAAAGGAAGGAAAAAGCGTACAAAGGTGGAGGAGAAGAAAGAATAAAAACCCAACACTCTAAAGGTAAGCTAACCGCCAGGGAGAGGCTTGCACTATTATTTGACGAGGGAACGTTTAACGAGGTAATGACATTTGCGACTACTAGGGCAACTGAGTTTGGCCTAGATAAGGAGAGATATTATGGTGATGGTGTAGTAACCGGGTGGGGGAAAGTCGATGGCAGGACAGTCTTTGCCTACTCACAAGACTTCACGGAAATAGGAGGGACTTTGGGGGAAACCCACGCGGCTAAAATAGGAAAGGTTTACGAACTAGCACTTAAGGTAGGAGCACCGGTAGTGGGGATTAATGATTCAGGAGGTGCCAGGATCCAAGAAGGAGCTATGGCTCTAGAAGGCTATGGCCTTGTCTTTAAAAATAACGTGATGGCCTCTGGTGTAATACCGCAAATAACCATAATGGCAGGCCCTGCTGCTGGAGGAGCAGTGTATTCACCAGCACTCACTGACTTCATTATCATGATTAAAGGTGACGCCTACTACATGTTCGTGACAGGCCCAGAAATTACTAAAGTAGTATTAGGTGAAGAGGTTACTTTCCAAGATTTAGGAGGGGCAGCGGTTCACGCTACAAAGTCTGGTGTGGTCCACTTTATGGTCGATAGCGAACAGGAGGCAATAAACACAGCAAAGAGGTTACTGTCCTACTTACCTTCAAATAACATGGAAGAACCACCCTACATGGATACCGGTGACCCAATTGACAGGGACGTAAGTGGAGTAGACCAGATAATGCCTGATGACCCAGCTAAACCATATAATATGAAGGAGATAATTACAAGGATCGTTGACAATGGTGAATTCCTTGAAGTTCATAAACACTGGGCAAGGAACATAATAGTCGGGTTTGCAAGAATTGGTGGAAATGTAGTAGGGATAGTTGCGAATAACCCAGAGGAGTTCGGCGGGTCAATTGATATAGACGCAGCTGATAAAGCTGCGAGGTTCATAAGGTTCTGCGACGCGTTTAATATACCGTTGATAAGTTTAGTCGATACACCAGGTTATGTCCCTGGGACTGACCAAGAATATAAAGGGATAATTAGACACGGGGCTAAAATGCTGTACGCATTTGCTGAAGCGACTGTACCTAAAATTACGATGATCGTAAGAAAGTCGTACGGGGGTGCTCATATCGCAATGAGCATTAAGAGTTTAGGTGCTGACCTGGTTTACGCATGGCCTACAGCAGAGATCGCTGTAACCGGACCTGAGGGAGCAGTAAGGATACTGTACAGAAGGGAAATCCAGCAAGCAAGTAACCCGGAGGACTTCATAAAGCAAAAGATAGCTGAATATAGGAAACTGTTTGCAAACCCGTATTGGGCAGCTGAGAAAGGACTAGTAGATGACGTTATTGAACCTAAGGACACCAGGAGGGTGATAGCAGCAGCTCTAGAAATGTTAAGAAATAAGAGAGAATATAGGTATCCTAAGAAGCACGGGAATATTCCACTATAAGAGAACATAAGTTATCGTTTATTTTCTCTATTTTTCCCTTTCTGCCTAACGCCTCCACGAGTAATAGAAATTTTCTTATGGTCTCACAATCGCCTTCAAACTCATTTTCTCCCGATAAAAATCTAAGTAATAGCTCTTGCAGCCTCTCTGACAATTTTCTCGCCTAGTTTAGGCCCTAATAACTGTTTTACTTTTTCGGGGTTCATAAGTATTTCCTCCGGTGTTTTTATACTGTGAGAGTAAAGAAGCCTTGCCCTTACTCTACCTATACCAGATACTCTTATTAGAGGTATGAGCTCTTCTTTCACCCCGTCCTTAACCCTTAGGTGTAATTTTTCCAGTATTTTTTCATGTTCTTCTAAGCCCAGCACTGAAGCTACATGATAGCCACTATAAGTTAGCCAGTCCATAGTGTCTGTAATTGCCCTTAAATCTCCCGATCCTATTCCGTACCTCCCTAATATCGTGTCTTCATCCACTTCTTCTATCCAGTCTCTCATTATAAACGCTACTTTAAGCGAAGATAAATAGTTTGAGAGTTCGAATTCGTCATAGGGCTCTTCGATGAAAAGTTCACAATCTAATTCGTCCAAAATAACGTCTTCTTCAGCCTTACTTACGCTCACCAAAGGACCATCGGGAGTATACGCTAATAAATGGAAATAAGCTATTTCGCATCCTTTCTCGCTCTTTAGTAAGGCGTCTTTTATAGTGACCGCCGTGAACGGGTTGAGGTATAAGTCCGATATGCGTCTTCCAAACCTAGTTAAAACCAAGTAATCGTCTTTTTGTCCAATAAAGTCGTTGCTCATTAACCAACTTATCGCTTGCTTGTAATATTTCTTAGCTAATTCCTTAGGGAGTAATGTATCTTGGACATAACTGCTTAACGTTTTTTCTGTAACACCTTGCTCAGAGGATATAATACTGAGGATAAAGGAATAGAATGCGCTTTCTGAGCCTAGCTTAGACTCTAATGGTTCTACATCTGAATTTAAGTATTTCTGCGTTATCTTCTCGACTTCGCTCTTAGACCTCACAATCACTACCGATTCACCGTATTCGTCGAAACCAGGTCTTCCGGCCCTACCGCTCATCTGTTTATATTCCATCACAGGGATGTATTCCGTAAACCCTATAACTTTCCTATTAAACCTGTGAATATCGCCTATAACTACTGCCCTAGCGGGTAAATTCACACCCGCAGCTAGGGTAGGGGTAGCAACTATTACTTTTATTATCCTCTCTCGGAAGGCTCCTTCTATAATGTCCCTTAACCCTTTAGAGAGGCCTGCATGATGATATGCGACTCCTTTCAGGATGAGATTGTATAAAGACTCTTTTTCGTTACTCCCCGCGTCTTCAACTTCCTTTACTTTTTGAGCCACTTCGTGGAGTTTTTTATTGTCTAATTTTACTAATGACATATACTGTGAAATTTTAACCGCAGTAGATTCAGCATACTTCCTTGAAGACCTAAAGACCAGAACTTGACCGTCTCTACTTACAGTGTCTAAAGTATAAGCTACTATGGGACACTCTCCATATACTTTTTTACTGGAGCCATCCTTATACAAGACTATAAAATCCTTCTTTTTGTTACTTGTATACAAGACTCCCTCTTTAAGAGGTACCGGTCTCCAGTTAGTAGCAACTACGTCTGCCTTTAGCCACTTCGCCACTTTATCATAGTTGCCTATTGTAGCGCTTAATGCAAGGACTATACCTCTTCTCTTTGCCCTAACAGCAACGCTTTCTACCACCGGTCCCCTCTCTGTATCGTTCATGTAATGGAACTCGTCTAGTACAAAATAATCGACTTCCTTAAGCCATGAAGAGTTATGCCTCCATAAAGAGTCAAGTTTCTCGTAGGTAGCAACAATTATATCGTAGTCTTTTAACCAATAGTCATCAGTATCATAATCCCCGCTTGTCATTGCGACTTTCAGTCCTAGCTGTTCCCAGTCCTTAAAAGTGGCATATTTTTCGTTCGTCAGAGCCCTGAGAGGTGTGACGTACACCGCTTTTCCGCCTTTATTGAGTAAGTGGCTTACCATTCCTAGTTCCGCCATTAATGTCTTCCCTGACGCGGTAGGCGATACAATGAGTAATGGTTTATCTTCTAGTAATCCTTTCTCAACTGCTTCAGATTGAGGTGGATTTAACCTTTGGATACCTCTATTTTTAAGTATATCTTTTATCCTCTGGTCTACTGGTAACGAATCAACGTTGATGCATCCCATCTTTAAAATTTAATTATTTATCCCAAAACCCATTTTAAGCATTTTTGCGACTAACTAAGCCAGTGGTACTTGGTTTTTTCACGCTTTCTCTACGTTTGGTCTAGCTAATAACCCGATAAGGTTTATCTATCACTATAAAAAGATTACTAGCCTCTTTTACTTGGAAAGATTTTTCTGAATAAAAGAAATAGGGAATTATGATTCCTATGAACGGCGTCAAAAAGTTAGACGAAATTACGTATGAACTTGAATTCAATAGCGTTAAAACAATTTCTTTCAAGTTAGATGAAGATTTCCTCAGAGAAATAGATGAAATGGTAAAAATTATGGGATATAGTAATAGAAGCGACTTAATTAGAGATGCAATAATAGCATATATTAGGGAGCTAGAAGCAAAGCATGTTAATGAATAGTTCAGTAGTGCTTGAATATTTTATATTCACAGTAGGTTTATTCTCGTCGTTTTTAGTGGGAGGAAATAACTCAGCGATAGCATTAGGCATTTTAGTATCTACTAACGTCTTGAGAAGAAAACTTTCCTACCTAGTTAACGCTATATCTCTCTTTATAGGTGCATCTATAGGGAGCGTAACCATGGAGTCAAGCATATACGGGCTGGTAAACTCTAGATATTTTATCCTTTTAGAGATTCTACTTTCTTCAATATTATTTTCATCAACTATAACATTCTATTACTTAAATAAAATAGGAATTCCAGCATCGTTAAGCCAGATGATTTATCCTTCTACAGCTGGAGTAGTCCTAATTGCTAGAGGCGCTATAGGTTTCGACTGGGGTAAATTCGATTTTACTGTATTGTCTTGGTTACTTTCGCCAGTCATAGCGATCGTGACTTCACTCTCTATGTATTTCCTTCTGAGAAAGGCCCTAACGGGCGAAAAGAATTTTATAAAGGAGATAAGATATTATAAGTACGGTCTAATTGCCTCATCTATCTTTACTTCTTTCGTAACTGGAGCCAATGCAATTGGTATAATTATTTCTGCTGGGCTAATAACTGAACCGTTCTACATTACTGCTCCACTTTACGCTCTTGCGGCTACTTTAGGAATCTATTTAAGCTCTAGAAAGACTGTAATCACAGTGGGCTTCAGAATAACCAGGTTAGGATATACTGCTGCGTCTTCAGCACTTATTGGAAGTGATATAATATCAGAAGTCTTCACCCTATTTGGGATCCCAATCTCTATAACCCAGACTATTATGGGGGGAATTATAGGGCTGAGCCTTAGAAGTTTTGGTTATGATGTGGAGAAACAGTTAAAGCAAATAGCTAAGGGATGGATAGTTTCACCTATACTAGCCATAATTGTAAGCCTAGCTGCTTATGGAGTTTTACGGAGTATATTAGGACTTTAGAGTAGCATATAATACCTCTATGCTTAGCGTAGCATCTTCCATGAAATCCAGGATATCATCTAAGAAGAAAATTACATCTCTCATTTGAAGTATTGTTATTAAATCTATGTCCTTTTCCATAGAGTAGAGCTTTGAAATGAGCATATCCTTTAGTTCGTCTCCGCTTCTTTCTAGCATCTGAATTTCCTTTCCGACTTTTAGTGCTTCGTTGATATCACTTGATAACTTTGATAGCATCTCAACTAGACGTTCTGAGGCTTCATTTATTGTAGATAGGTAAGCTAATATACTTTCTCTCATACTGACTAAGCATTTTTCCGCTGGTTTTCTGGACGATATAGCTCTCCCCGAATCTTTAATAGCAGAGCTTGTTTGATATAGGGATTGTGTAAGCATGACCATAGCTTCTTTGAAATCTGGTAAAAACGCTCCACCGTAAATTATCGATAGAGTTTCTTCCCTAGACATAGCTATCCTTTCTGTTATACTCTTAATTTTAATTAGACTGGAGTTAATCATATCGTCTTCATTGTTTAAAGCTCCTATAAACAGTTGTTTAAGACTATCACAAGCTGTTTTTAGATCCTCTCCCATTTTCACTAATTTGCTGAATAGTTCTTCTTCTTTATTTAATTTAAACTTAATCATTTAGTCTAACTCATGCGGTCAAGTTAAAAAATTACTTTAAAATATCTTAACGTTTACCTACTGTCTAAGGGTATATATTTTCTACCTACCTCTCCTTTGTAATAAGCCTTAGGCCTAATTATCTTGTTGTCTTTTACGTACTCTAAAATATGGGCTATCCAACCTGTAACTCTGGCAGATGCAAATACTGTTGGAAAGAACTCAGGCTCAAACCCCAGTGAATAAAAGACTATACTGGAGTAGAAATCTACGTTAGGATAAATACCCCTTGAACCCAGATATTTAATACCGATTTCCTCAACTTTTTCAGCAATGTCATACAGTTTCTTTATCTCTCCGCCCTTTTTTTCAGCTAATAACTTAGCATATGTTTTCAGTATCCTCGCCCTAGGGTCATAAGTCTTGTATACTCTATGCCCGAAACCCATTATTCTTTGTTTGTTTGAAAGTTTAGTTAGGATATACTTTTCCACGTTATCTACGTCACCTATTTCTCTGAACATCTTTAGCGCCTCATAATTTGCACCGCCATGCAAAGGGCCTTTTAATGCCGAGATCCCTGCTATTATAGATGAATATAGATCAGATAACGTAGACGCTACTACTAAAGACGCGAATGTCGATGCATTCATTTCATGATCCATATGCAAGATCATTGCAACGTCCATTGCCTTAGACTCCTCTTCGCTAGGTTTAGAACCGTTTACCATATAAAGGAAATTAGAGGCATGAGATAATTCTGGATCTGGCTCGACCGGTTCCAGATCCCTCTTTAACCTAATATAATAAGCAACTATTGTGGGGAACTTAGAAATTAAATTAACTATACTTTGATCAGATATAGAGTAAACATGAGTGTTTTCTTCTAAGCCCATGATACTCACAGCAGTCCTTAACACGTCCATCGGATTCGCATCTTTCTTAACGCTCTTTAGGAATTCCCTTAATCCATTAGAGATAGATCTAGATTCTTTTAAGGACCTTACGAAGTTTTCATATTCAAATATATTCGGAAGTTTCCCATATAATATGAGATAACTAGTCTCTTCAAAATTGGAGAACTCTGCTAGGTCATAAATTGAATATCCTCTATAATATAATCTTCCTAACTCACCGTCTATATACGTAATTTCGGTTTCCTTCACATAAACGTCTTCAAGCCCCTTCTTTATCTCCATATTTAGCCAACTCCTTTAATTTAGTTAAAGCAAACTCTTTATCTTTCTTTTCCACTTTTATTTTTTCAATAATATCTTCTAACGTATAAATTACCTCGTATGCGACCTTTCTATTGACCGGGAATGGCACTCCGTCCTTTCCGCCTATTGCATAAGCGTACTTGAACGGCTCATAAGGGAAGTTAACTGGGTCTTCGTAAGAAGGCGGTTCATTATATATTAAATCCGCAACCAGATAAAGTGCCCTAGCCGTAGAAGGGCCTAGTCCGCTTAACAGCATTTCTTCTATGTTATTTGGGCTATTATCATATATGACCTCCAAGACATTCTTTACTTTCCTTAAATCGTTTGGCCTCATATAAATTGCCTTAATTTGATCAGATATTTTAATATTAAAAGCATGAGAAAATAGAGTGGTCTGACCTCTTATTAATTTTTGTGCAAGTTCTATTTGTGAAATGACCTTTGAAGGCTTTTCTCTAGCTAGGTCTAAGACGACTTTTCTCGTATTTTCCTTCTCCTTTTTTACTGCATTAATAGCTATATCCTGCTTCACCCCTGCTATACCTCGGTGTGGTTCTATTGAAAACCTTTCAACTTCAAACCAATGATATCTCCTTGCATACCTTGTCTTCAAATTCATTCCCTGCTGTATAACGGCCCACTTCCCGTTCTTCGTGACTAACATCGAATGGTGGTACAGAGTATGGCCGTCTTGTACTAGCACGCTATCTACTTTAGCTACTAGCCTGCTCGCTCTTTCTAGTTTCTCTACATCTAGATTCATATTTTTCCCTAAAGCCTTTAACTCTTCAGGTACTTTGAGCGCGTTTTTACCTTTACCGCCTAAGACTACAAAACCTTCCTCATTTATACTGACAACTTCTTTAAGTATACCTAGGGTCACGGTGGTAGAACCTGAAGAGTCCCAGTCCATACCAATAACATTATTAAATGCTTGAAACCATAAAGGATTAGATAACCTTTCTAGGACTTTATCTTCTCCCCATTCTATAATCATCACATCAATTATAGCCTTGGATAACCTTTTCATTATAGAAGCTAACCAAGGCGGTACTTTTCCCTCATGGAGAGGTAAATCAGCGATACCCTCAAGTTTCACAATACTTTTCTATTTGTTAGGAGTAAATATAAATTAATGCTAATAGCTGCCACTTCGGATCTGCATTCACCGAAATACCTTACACAATTCTTTGCCTCCTTTAGCAAAATTAGAGAACTTGAAATATCACTATTTCTCCTTGCAGGCGACTTATGTGAACGGGGTGAATATAAACATTTTACGCCCATATACGATATGCTAAAGAAGTACACCACTGTTGCAGTTTTTGGAAATGAAGATTTCACAGATAAAAGAGAGTATTATAAGAAATTTTTTAATGAAATAAGATGGTTAGAAGATGAAAAATTAACATTAGAAGCACAAAATTTGGAAATAGATATAATAGGGAGCGAGGGAGTTTTAGAAAAACCTACGAATTGGCAGAAACTCCACGGGATTACTGAAGAGATATATGAGAAAAGGAGAGAAAAAATAGAAAAATTATTATGTGAAGCTAGAGGAGATATAAAGATTTTGCTAACTCACTATGCATCTACATTTAAAACAGTTTTTGGCGAAAGAAAAAGTATCTACCCAAATTTAGGTTATAGAATATTAGAAACCACTGAGTGCAGTCCTGATTTAGCTATTCACGGGCATGCCCATTATGCTAAAGCTACTTACGGCGAAATTGGGAAAACACGAGTATATAACGTAGCATTTCCAGCTAATAAAAAAATAGTTATAATAGATTTAGACCCTTTGATCAGGAGGTAATTCTTCGTATTTCTTAAAGAGTAAGTACCATGCTTTTGCATTGGGTAACTTGACCCTCATTTCAGCCTCATCAAATACTGGTGGAGGAGGAACTATGACGTCTTGCCCAGGCTGCCAGTTAGCTGGTAAAACTACCTTAGCCTTATAGTTAACTATAGCTGCTTTAGTTATTCTTAATAATTCGTCAATATTCCTACCATACTCCAGCGGGTATTGGGCTACAAACCTTATTATACCATCTGGAGATGCTAGAATTACAACCCTTATCGTTTGACCTGAGGCTTCGTCTAACGCATCTAGCATCCTTGCTAACTTCTTATCAGGGTCAGCTATTACCGGGAACGGAACTTTTACACCGTATCTCTGTTCAATATCCATTAGCCATTGTATATGGGAGTAAACACTGTCTACGCTCATTCCTATTAGTTCAACACCTAATTTTTTGAACTCTTCATACTTCTGTGAGAACGCTACAAATTCTGTAGTACATACTGGAGTAAAGTCAGCTGGGTGTGCGAATAGGAATAGCCATTTTCCTTTTCCAAATACGTCCTTATAGAAGTCTATTGGACCTTTAGTAGTTAAAACTTGTGTATCAGGGAATTTCTGGTATAGTTTGACCATTTAGAATCACTATAATATAAGAGTTCCTTGAGTTTTTAAAGTATTTCTAATCAAAAGTAAAACGAAAAACCTTTTATTTTAATTGGAGATTATAAAAGTTTAGCTTTACATTGTTACGTTTCTCTTACCTTCATAGGGGGTAAACCCGGTTTCACTTATAACTTTTTCAACAATCTTTGACGCCCAATTCAACATAGGACTCCTGATCCCGAGCCTATTAAGGAGGAATCTCCAAAAAGGGGCTTTCAGTCCTGCCCCAGCTGCTAGAACGTGCCCGCCACCGCCTAATTTCTCAGCGAATTTTCTTACATCTATGCTGTTACTTCTGAAAGATATAGCTTTTCCATTTACTGATGCATAAACTATAGCCCCATATCTGTTCATTAGAAATTGTGATGCATAACTTATATCTGGAGGGCCTCTCCATCTAACGGCTACTACTATTTTCTTACCTCCCACATCTAGCACTTTGACATATTTATGTAAGTTTTCATAACCCTTTAATTCTTTATCTACCTGCTCTAGGAGTATCCTTTCAAACTCCTCATCCCATAATATCCCCTTGTAAAACTTCTGGATTAAATATTCTTTCCATTTATAGTCTTTATTATATTCTACTACACGCCTTAGTTTTTCGCCCATAGGGTCGTCATGAAGCCATATATCTACAGAGCAGTCTGCACTAGCCAGTTTCTTTGAGAACTCGTCTTCTGGGTTCATGTTCTTGTTTACTACACCTGCTCCACAAGTAGACGTGTCGTGGTATACCTTTATACCTACATCTTGAAGTTTTTTCTTCCACTCATCCTTCCACACGTGATGATCAAACCACTCTATTTCAGCTCCTTGACTCATTAGTTTTTTCAGGTTTTCTATTACACTATCCAAGGTAGAAGCGTTGAGCCCTATATCAGCGATCATAACCTTGTATACACCTCTTAGCTCTAGGTTCTTTAGCAAGTTATGAATCTTAGTAGGCTCTGTAAAGAATACTTTTTTAGGCAGTGAACCCACAGCCCTAGCATATACTGCTGCAGATGCTGTACCGTCAAAATCGTTGTGGACTATAGCGTAATAATCCATAGTCCATCATTCTTTACTTTCTAGTAATAAACTTTATCCCGGCCGAGGTAGAGATCTTTCCTTTATACAGAAAATCCACTTGTCTTAAGGATGCGTAATAGTCGAAGTCTGTTAATGCTGAAATGCCGTCCTTAGCAACTACGACATTATACCACCTTAAAGCTGCACTACCTGCAGTATGTAGAACGCAAATATTAGCTACTGTACCAGTCATTATAACGTTCTTAATACCTTTAACCCTTAGAATGTAATCTAGAGGGGTTTCGAAAAACGCATCATACCTATATTTTTTTATTATGAAGTCGTCTTTCTCCGGTCTTAATTCATCAACTATTTCAGCTCCCCAAGTCCCCGCTAAAGCATGTTCTCCCCAAATCTTAAACTCTGGATCGTCTTTCATATGCCAATCTTGAGTGTAAATAATATAGGTAGAAGACTCTCTAGCCTTCTGAATTAATTTTTTGATTGCTGGTATAGTTTCTTCCGCTTTAGGAACGTATAGTTTACCTTCTCTCCTTACAAAATCATTCTGCATATCAACTATGACTAAAGCGGTTTTTGATGGTTCTAGCTCTATTTCTTTCTCCTCAGGAATATCAGGAGTTTCTAAAGTAACTTTCACAAATTGATACTCTCTCTGCCTCTTTTTTATTTTTTCAACTATTTTTTCCCTTAGCTTCTTTGGAGAGTTTATCCGCCAATTTTAGAATCTCTGGGTAACCTTTTCTTGCCAATACTTTTACGTCGTTAAGGTCCACTTTGTTACCTATGCTAAAATAAAATTTTCCTTTCTTTATACCTACTTTTTCACCGTGAGCTAATATGTAAATTTCTGAATCCTCCTTTACTTCTTCTCCAAATAACCTAGATTTTGCTACACCTATAGTTGGGATATCCAATAAAACACCTATAACTGTAGCTATCCCACTTTTTCTTGGATGAGCTAAGCCGTGCCCGTCTATTAAGGTCAGTTGACATTGGTCTTGATATTTTTCTAAAGCCTTAATCATTAGGGGAGCTTCTCGTATGAATAAAAAGGTAGGAATATAGGGGAACTTAACCTCATCTATTACCACATTGTGGTCATACCCTTGCCCATCAAAATACACCGCAACAGCATATCCTTTATTCCCTTTATAAGCGACGTCGAGGGCACAGATTTTGTTAACGTTTTCTACTCCCAGATGGCTGATAACCACGTTTCGTGCAACCAAACTTTGAAACTTTACTAAAAAGTTCAAGAGTGGATCTTCCACTTTTCTTTCAGCCTTTCTATCTCAAATACAAATAGTTCTTGCTCATAAGTTTGTATTGCCCCAGGCTTATACCTTCTTACCTCTTCTATTGCTGATTCAGCGTCTAAGCCTTCAACTAAAACCAGATAACTAGCGATTATAGTGCCAGTTCTCCCCATCCCACCTATGCAGTGGACAAGGTTCCCTTTTCCCTTTCTAAGCCAGTTAAAAATACTAGTAAACTGGTTCATTTTAGGCGGGTGACCGTCTGGGATCCTTACGTGAAGATATTCTAACCCTAGTTCATTAAGTGTAGAGTAATAATAATCAACACTACCCCATGCTTCTTCAATCTCCCAATCTTCAGGTAAGATAAGGACTCTCTTAACTCCGTTTCTTTTCCATTCCTCTATCTCATCTCTAGTATAAGGAATTGGAGATCCGCCTATTTCACCTTTTCTAACCCAATACATTCATCATCACACTCTGCAGATCCGCTGTTCTTCATCTACTTTATTTTTAAAGTAAATGCGACATAAAAATTATTTCCGCATGTAAAGACTATAGGAAGAGGAGATATTGCGTCAAAGCATAATAATTGTTTTATTAGTCCTGAATATGTATAAAACTGATTAAAGCAATAATTTAATGTGTTAGATGGTTTAGAAGTAGAAGAAGGCAAGGAACGAGAGGATTTTGCAGGGTTTAAAATAAGACCTAGGTTAATAGTTTACCCTAAAAATGAGGAAGAAATAGTTAGGGTAGTAAATTATGCAAGGGATAATAAGATACCTATTGTTACTTATGGTGCAGGGACAAGCCTATCAGGACATTTGCAGTGTGAGGGATGTATATTACTCGACATGAAATACATGAACCAAATTATTGAGATTAACGATATTGACTGGTATACCAGAGTTCAACCCGCCGTAAACCTTGAAAAGTTAAACTCAGAGTTAAACAAAAAAGGGTTTTTCCTGCCTCCTGACCCAGCAAGTTATTTCTTATGCTCCGTGGGTGGAGCTACCGCAAATGCTTCAGGTGGTATGAGAGGAGTAAAATACGGGACTTTCAGAGACTGGGTCTTAGCGCTTAAAGTGGTCTTACCTAACGGGAAGATCGTGAAAATAGGTGAGCCGTTAAGAAAGAATAGAGGGGGGTATGATCTCCTGCACTTATTTGTAGGAAGCGAGGGCACTTTAGGAATAATTACCGAAATATGGTTAAGGATTATTCCATTACCTCAAAGGAAGACCTATACGATTATTTCCTACGTTAATGATATAGAAGAAGCTGGACAACTAATCTATCTAATAAGAAGAAATGGAATTATCCCAGAAATAGCTGAATTTATTGACGGTGAAGTTATACGAGCACTTAATAGGGAATTGAACGCCGGTCTTAGTGAAAAGGGCGGGGCATTTATAATCTCAGTTGAGGAGGATTACTTGCCTAAGCTCCAAACTCTATTAGAAAACAAAGAGTACATTATAACAGAAGGAGAAGAGGCTGAAAGAATTTATTCTATAAGAGCTCAATCTGCTATAGCGTTAAAAGCTGAGACAAAACTAATGTATGTTGAAGACATAGTAGTACCCGTATCACGGATAATAGACGCTATAAAGAGAATAAAAGAGATCGAAAAGAAATACAATATAAGAATGCCGATTATAGCCCATATAGGCGATGGAAATCTACACCCTAATATAATGCTAGATGACCCTAGTAAGGCTCAAATAATTTTCGACGAAGTAGCCAGGGTAGCTATTGAACTAGGAGGTTCTGTATCCGGGGAACACGGTATCGGCGTGCAAAAAGCTAGAGTATTAGCTGAACAGATAATTTCTCATAACGGTAGGGAAGTCCTAAAAATTATGAAAGGGATTAAGGACTTAATAGACCCTGAGGATATTATGAATCCTAATAAATTCGTCGAACTAGCATATAAGCTGAGTGAGTTAGATGAGAGCACTATTCCCAGGTAGATTTCAACCATTTCATTTGGGACACCTTGCTGCAGTACAGTGGCTACTAAACAAGTATGACAAAGTGATTATAATGATTGGTAGCGGTCAAGAGAGCCACTCAGTTTATAATCCGTTTACAGCAGGGGAAAGATTATTTATGATAAAAGAGAGCTTAAAAGAATATAACGTAGATTTTCGTAAGGTCATTATGTTCCCTATAATGGAATCCTTTACCAGTAAAAATTGGATAAGGATTGTAGAAGTTTATTCACCACCATTTGATGTAGTAGTAAGCGGAAACCCCTTAGTATACACTGTAGCTAAAGAGTCCGGGTATTTAACCGATAAAGTGCCTATCTTTAACAGGGAGAATTATAACGCTACTAGGATAAGAAAATTAATGATAGAGAATGACCCTAGTTGGAAAGAATTAGTCCCAAAAAGTGTCTATAAATTTATTGAAGAAATAGGGGGCGATAATAGAGTAAGAGAGGTTATAAAATCAGACTACTGTTAAATATCAGATTATTTTACGATCCGATACGCCTTCACCTTTACCGAAGACTTTTTCAAAGAACCCACCTTTGGTTATTAACTTAATGGTGTGTCCAGGATTAGGCTTAGTATAAATTTCAAAATCTTTTATTACTCCTTCTCTATTCACCGTTAATTCGATTTTTTCTAGGTCAGGACTAATACTAGAACCCCTTATACCATTAACAGCTAATACTTCATCAGATGGAAATAGACCTGCTATATCGGCTGGTGAACCATCTTCTACAAACACGATTTTGCTACCATCAAGCCTAATGCCAAGATAAGGTTTCCCCTTATCTACAAATTCAATATCTACGTAGTCCGAGAGATAGCTAAATATGGGAGGATCCCTCTTGTAAACTAAATCGTCTAAAAAATCCACCCCGAATTCAGCTGCTATTTCCTTGACATCAGCATAGGTATATCCGTTATCTCTACACTTTTTATAAAGGGATTTGAAAAAGGTGAAAAAGTCCTTCGTATTCTCGCTCTCATCCCTAATTTTCATATCCATAATTAGCCCTACTATAAACCCGAGGTCGTAATATGAAACGCCTACGTTAAGGAAGTTCTCATCACGTCTATACAGTTTTATCCACGTTAACCGGGAAGATTCCGCTAAACTCATTCTTCTAATACCCGGATAAGTGAGGTTTGAAAGTATGTTAGCTATTGACTTTAATGCTTGTTGTGTATCAGTCACTCCTACTGCTACTGTAGACAGAAACGCCATATAGTCCGTTAAACCTTCTGCTACCCATAATAGGTCTGTATAGTTCTCTCTTTCATAACTGAATGATAAGAACTCCTTGGGCTTTAGAGTCTTAATGTTCCATCTGTGGATATATTCATGAGTAAAAAGCCAAAAGAGGTCTTTCCTATCCCATTGGACTACAATCGCAGAAGAGTGGCTATGTTCTATTCCACCATAACTTACATCACTTCTTCTAAAGAAGAAAATATAGTCTTTTCTACTATTATTCTTGGTTTTATTTTCTTGGTATATCTGATCTAAAAACAAGAGGATTTTACCTAACTTTTCTACATCTTCAAGCTGGTGAAGAGTAGAAATATAATGAGACTCGGTAATCTTGATCAGCTTCAGATTTGGGGAAGCTTGGATCGGGGAATCAGCAAACTCGTGATAGTTATCGCCACAATAAGCCTCCCCGACCTTTTGTAATGTAGTGTGGACAACCCAGTTGCTCGGAAGCTTAAGCTTTACGCAATACTGTTCATCCACTTCTTGAAAGGGAAAGACCGATACGGGGTTTATAAACAAGTATTCGCTAGTGGATATTGCTTCCCTTTGATCCTTTGAAATAGCAGAGTAGAAGTATTCAAACTCCTCATCTGTTAAATAATATCTGTTTTTTGCGGTGAAGATCGCACCTTTAAGGAAAGTAACGTTCCTCTCTTGTTCTCTAACAAAATATGACCCTGGGACCCAAGTTGGAAAAGTTATCTCTCTACCAACAGTTCCCTTACCCTTAACGTAGATGTACCTATTTCTGGGTTCGACTTCAAAATACATTATAACACCTTTAAAAGGGCAGCTGGATTCCTCCTTGCTGTCCGCTGGGTAAATACGGGATAAGAGACATTGCTAGCTGTTCTGCAGTGAGAGTGTGTAGCCACACTCTGCCAGGTCCGGTAATAGTTACGAAGAATAACCCTTCGTGAGCAAAGAATATGGACCTCAAGCCTCCGACTAGTTGAACACTATACGGCATTCCTTCTTGGAATGCCATTAAATGGGAAGCCTCAACTTGAATAGTCTCACCGGGCTGGAGATCCCTAACGATCAGTCCCCCGTAAGAGTGTAAAAATACGTTACCGAACCCGTTAAACTTCGCTAAGAAGAGCCCTTCACCGCCCAATATCCCAGCAGTAAGCCTGGCTAACTGTGCGTCGTAGTTTACACTCGTCTCGGCTGCTAAGAATGAGTGAGATTCAGCTAGGATCCCTCTTCCCTCTAAAGGTATCTGAACAATTTTTCCGGGGAATATACCTGATAAAACTACTTCACCCGGTCCATAAAACTCTGTAACAAAGAAAGACCCGCCAGTTAAAGCCCTCTTAATTCCAGATAAAAGACCTCCTCTCATTCTTGTTTGTAAGTTTACAGTTGCTGTCTTCATAACCATATGTCCAGCGTCAGCGTATATCCCCTCATTTGGAGCTAAATACACTTTGAGATATTGCAAATCATCTCCTTGAATTTCGTATTGAGGCATAAGAAATTATATTTAAAGTGATTATAAAAGTCTTCTAAATGGTTTCAATATCTATTTTGGGTGCAGGTAAGATTGGAACAGCAATAGCCAAGTCTATAAAGGATAACTTTGAGGTGATAGCAACCGCAAGGAGTGAAGCTAGTTTAAAAAGAATTCAAGAACTAGGGATAGCTTCAACTAGAGATAATTCTTATGCTGTAAATAAATCAGATATAGTAATAATTAGTGTAAAGCCTCAACATTTTAGGACATTACTTACTGAAATAAAACCTGAGCTCTGGATAGGTAAAAAGGTAATTTCGGTAATGGCTGGAGTTAAGCTCCTTACACTGTCAAGATTACTCAAAGGAGCAACGGTATTTAGAGCGATGCCAAACATAAATGCCGTCGTCGGAAAAGCGACAACTGCTATATCGCCTCAGAAGGACGAAACTGTAGAGAAGATCTTTTTATCAATAGGGAATGTTTACTGGGTTCAGGAAGAGCTCTTGGATGCGTGGACTGCAATTATAGGGAGCGGCCCAGCCTTCTTGGCTGAAATAGTTGACGCGTTTGCGTTAGGTGCAGTAGCTTGCGGAATGCCTAGAGAACTCGCATATGATGCGATTTTAGACATGGTTGAAGGGACAGTTTCACTGCTTAAGAAATGTAAGACTCACCCCGTATTCTTACGCGACCAAGTGACCACACCTGCTGGGACGACTATAAGAGGGCTGATGGTCATGGAGAGTGAAGGAGTGAAATCTGCTATTATTAAGACCGTAGAATCAGCATATCAGAGGGCTGTAACTATTGGGAAAGAAATAGATAGCTCCGTTCAGTAACTGAAAATAAATATTACTTCATATTAATTTTGAGTTAAATTCAAAAGTAGAGACTATAATTTAAATAGTGATGGCTGAGATAAGAGAAATTAAAAAAGTAGAAAGAGAAAAGGCATCAATTCATAGTCATATTTCAGGTTTAGGGCTTGACGAAAAAGGTAAGCCAATATTTAAAGCAGATGGGCTAGTAGGACAAGTAGAAGCAAGAGAAGCTGCAGGTATAGTGGTGCAATTAATAAAGCAAGGTAAAATGGCCGGTAAGGGGATCCTCTTCGTAGGCCCACCCGGTACCGGGAAGACGGCCTTAGCAATTGCTATAGCGAAAGAATTGGGCGAAGATACTCCGTTTACCATAATGAATGCGTCTGAAATTTACTCAACTGAACTGAAAAAGACCGAAATTCTTACTCAAGCTATAAGGAAGTCGTTGGGATTAAGAATAAAACAAAGGAGGACCGTTTATGAGGGAGTCGTTAAAGACATTAAGCTTAAAGTAGCAAGGAGTAAGTTTAACCCTTATGCAGTGATGCCTAGAGAAGCTCAAATCACACTAGCAACTAAAGACGATGAAAGGACTTTAAATGTGGGCGATGCTATTGCAGCTCAATTAATGAAAATGAATATCAGAAAAGGAGACGTAATCTGGATTGATGCTGAGACAGGTGAAGTGGCCAGAGTGGGTAGAGCAAAGGGGACTGAAGGAGAAAAAAGCTACGATATAGATGTAGTTAAACAAGTTGACATACCGACAGGACAAGTCAGAAAAGAAAAAGATATTACATTTACAGTAACTCTTCACGACCTAGACTTAAATATAGCAGCTCAAAGTATATCAATAACTGCCCTATTCAGCTTCTTTACAGAAAGAGAAATTAACCAAGATATAAGGAGACAAGTAGATAAACTGGTAAAGGACATGGTTAATAAAGGAGAAGCTGAACTAATACCGGGCGTATTGTTCATAGACGATGCCCACATGTTAGACATAGAAGCTTTTTCATTTCTTACTAAAGCGTTAGAATCTGATTTAGCACCTATATTAATCCTTGCTACTAATAGAGGAATAACAAAAATCAGGGGTACAGATATAGAATCACCTCACGGTATGCCATTGGATCTACTAGACAGGCTGCTTATAATACCAACAAGGCCTTATAACCAAGATGAAATAAGAGAAATAATCAAAATACGTGCTGATGAGATAGAAGTAAAACTTGATGATAAAGCACTAGATTTATTAACAAAGTTAGGCGTTGAAAACAGTTTAAGATACGCAGTACAGTTACTAGAACCGTCCTTAATAATCGCACAAAAGAAAGGAAGAGATAATATATCGCCAGAGGAGGTAGAGGAAGCGGCAAAGCTGTTCAGCGATACAAAGAGAAGCGTAAACTATGTAAAGGAGTATGAAAATCTACTACTCAAATGATGATTGAAGACGGAACCGAACAGTGAAGAGTCGTTGCCGGACTGATCAGTGCCCTAAGCAGATCTGGTATAACTTTTTTTCAATTACATCTTTGAGTATACGATAAGTCATGCCCCATATTTTTAAATCCCCATAGTAGAATGACTCTTGATTAACTTCTAGATCTTGAGGTCTAATCCATATAGCCTTATCGACTTCGTCCTTTTGGATAACTGGTTCAAATTCTCTTTCTACGCATCCTAAAAACGCTTTTACTTTCATATCAGGTGCATTGTTAGGAAAATAAGTTCCTAATTCTTTAACTATTTTAGGTCTTATTCCTACTTCTTCATAACACTCTCTCATAGCCGCTTCATAACACGATTCTGAGTTCTCCCTTCTCCCTCCTGGAAAGGCTACATGTCCACTCCACGGATCTCTTGGATTTTGCTTTCTCTTTATAAGCAAAATGTAACCGTTTTTTGACACTATCACGGTTACAGCGGCTTTGCATTCCATATTTACGAATTAAAAACTCTAAAGTATATTCTCTTCTCCCACTTTGGATCCTTATTCGGAAAATCTTCTCTGTAGTGATTACCTCTGCTTTCAGTTCTTATATCTGCCGCTAGAGCTGCTAAATAAGATACTAAAATATCAGGTCTGCTTCTTGAAGGATAATAAATAGATGTTAACTTATTTAATCTTTCATGATTTCTGATAATACCTAAGTTTTCCCAGTTTAGTTTCCTAATTTGTTCTAACGGAAGAGAGGAGGGACTTGAACTATCATCAATAACTCTTATACTATTAATTATACCGTCGTTAGTGGAGATCCCTTCCCATTCTAACTCTACGTAATAAGGTAAGTTAACTCCAAATACTAATCCCTCTAATAATGAATTACTTGCTAACCTATTAGCACCATGAAGGCCACTATCGCTGACCTCACCTATCGCATATAAGTTATTTATGCTTGTCTCACCCCTTATATTTACTCTCACACCGCCATCAACAAAATGTGCAGCTGGAGAAATCGGTATTAGATCCTTTTTAGGATCCTTATTATGTCTCTTTAAGTAAGCTGAGACTACTGGGAATTTTTGGTCAAAATTATCTATGTCTCTTAAGTCCATAAAGGCGTTATGACCCTTTAGCATTTCCATATAAATAGCCCTTGACAATATATCTCTCGGAGCTAACTCACCTTTAGGATGATAATTAAATAAGAACCTTTCTCCATTCTCGTTTACAACTTTAGCACCTTCACCCCTTAGGGTTTCAGTCATAAGGAAGGTCTCGCCATCGAGTTTTGCAACAGTTGGGTGGAACTGAATAAATTCCATATCGCTTAAAATTGCACCAGCTTTAAAAGCCAATGCCATACCCTCACCTATATTCGTAGGTTGAGTAGAAGTATATTCAAAGAGATAAGCATAGCCTCCAGTAGCAAGGACTACCTTTTCAGCATCATTAATTATTCCTCTACCCGCAGTTACAAACCCTCTTATAGTGTTATCTTTTACTATAAGATCTGTTACCTTATCTTCAATAACCGGGATCCCGAGGTACTTAGCCTTATTCAGCAAAAATCTAAATATTTCTCCACCTGTTTCATCTGTTTTAAACATCACTCTTCTTTTAGAATGTCCACCTTCAAGTCTTAGTCCTTTTTCGAATTCAAAGCCCCAGGACTCAAGTGTTTCGATCGCATGTCTTCCTTCCTGAGTTACGTACCTAACGGTTTTTACATCACAAAGACCATCTCCTACTCTTATAGTATCTTCAGCGTGTATTTCCGGACTATCATCGCTAGAAATCGCAACTGCAATTCCACCCTTCGCTATGGGAGTAGACCCTCCGTCTATTTTTTTCGTTATCACTGTAACCTTATATCCGGCAATTTTTAGTGCTACTGCCGCCGAGAGACCTGCAATTCCAGAACCTATAATATAGATCATTTCATATCGAACTTGTGTTCGGAATATAAAAGCTTTAATCCTAATATGCTACATTTCAATTACTGTGAAAATAGCCGTAATTTATTTCGGTGGACAGTACAACCATCTTATTGTAAAGGACCTAAAGTATTTGGGAGTAGAAGCTGTTGCAGTAACGCCTGATAAACCAGTGGAATTTCTTAATAATTTTGATTGTATAATTTTTGGAGGGGGGCCCTATTCAGTAGCCAATGAATTAGATAAGATGGGTAACGCTAAAGAGTACGTATTAAAGACACAATCACCCAAAATGGGGATATGCTTAGGTCACCAGTTAATAGCAAAAGTATTAGGAGGAGAAGTCACAAGAGCCAAGAACCCAGAATATGGCTTGGTAAACGTAGTGGTCGATGATGAGGATACCTTACTACAAGGGTTAAAGCCCTCTATTAGAGCTTGGGAAAGCCATACAGATGAAGTCGTAAATGCACCTCAAGGTTTTAGAGTATTAGCCCACAGTGAAAATGCAAGAGTTCAAGCTATGGTAAACAGCAATAATACTATATTTGGAGTCCAATTCCATCCTGAAGTTAAACATACTGAAAAAGGGATAGAAGTATTCAAAAATTTTATTCAGGCTTGTAGAAAATGATCGTAGAAAGACTAGCAGTACAGAAATTATTGGCAATGCTAGAAGAGGATGTCCTTCCTGAAGATGTTACAAGCAAAGCGGTAAAAGGGATAAAGTCTAGAGCCTCTATCATAGCTAAGGAAGACGGATTATTAGCGGGAAACAAGTTTATCATTTTATTTTTAGAACAACTAGGGTTTAAAATTCTCGATAAAATGACTGATGGAAGTGCGTTTAAAAAAGGAGATAGATTACTTGAGTTTGAAGGAGACGGAGAAGATATACTAGTCGTGGAGAGGTTAATTCTAAATATATTAAGCAGATTATCTGGTATAGCTACAATAACGTCACATATGGTTAAGCTTGCTAGATCCGTTAATCCGAACATAATAATAGCTGGGACGAGGAAAACAACTCCTGGACTAAGGATCTTTGAAAAATACGCAATAGAAGTGGGCGGAGGGGATCCACACAGATATAATTTATCAGACATGGTACTGATAAAGGACAACCATATTGCTCTGTTAGGAGGAGTTAAACCAGCAATAGAAAAAGTTAAAAAATATGTAAGTTTCTCTAAAAAGATCGAAGTTGAGGTCACCAGCCTTAAAGAGGCATTAGAGGCATATGAAGCAGGGGCAGATATTATCTTACTCGATAACATGTCCCCTAAAGAAATCGAAGAAGTAGTAGAACGTCTTAAAGGGAAAATACTGTTAGAAGCATCTGGAAGAATAACACCAGAAAACATATTAGAATATGCGAAAACCGGAGTAGATATTATATCCAGCGGTTATATAACTCATAGTGTGAAATCTATAGATCTTTCACTAGATATTAAAAAAATAGATTAATTTAGCGTATCTTCTTCCTTTCTATACTAAATTTTGTATAGTTTCAACTTTATTTTTAATAAAGGTAGTATTTAGATGTGTAATTAAATATTGTGGAGACATACCTTGAATAAATGAAGGATTATACATGTATCCAATAAGTAAATACGTTCCCTTATCTCCGGATATTAAAATAAGTGTTGGAATATGTGGTGGGTTCCCCATATATGCAGCAGCTTGGAAAAAGCCACCTTGAGCCCATTTCTCTACTACGTATTCCTTAATTAATTTGTAATAATTAGGGAAATCCTTTTGTATTTGATTTAAACCATATTGTATATAATTACTTATTTGAGAACCGGATGCAGTTGCATTAAGATATCTATTATAAAGATATAAAAATCTGAAATGGATAGAAGAATTCGGCTTAAAAGATAGAAATATAAGGCTAGGCGTATTAGGATATACATCATAAGGATCTGAATAAGAAAAATTATAGTAAATCTTACCATAGTGAGAAAGAAATGCATATAAAACCCAGCTATCCGCTGCACCGAAAGGACAGCCATACCATGAAATAAATATGATACATGAAATCCCAGCCTGAGCTAAATCTTGGTTGCTAACCTTGATGAAAGAATTAAGAGGAACTTCGATCGGATATAATAAATAAGGAAGAATTAAAAATATTAAAAATATAATTACCAATGGAAGAACGAACAAGCGCATATTAATTTTTCTCATCTTATTATATCCGTATAAAACTTACTTAAGTAAGTTACTCCTATTTTTACTTAATTATGTAAAAATTACAAAAATCATATAATATAGAAAGCGATAAGCAAAGCATATAAAGTTAACAATTATCTAGAGACTAATACAAATTTAGTAGTGGTAATTCTCTTTGTGAGTAGGCTTCTCGATCTCGCTAAGTTCTCCTCTTATTAGTTTAGCTACAACTTCCTCTACAGTAATTTAAAGAGTTAAATATATTTTTACTTACCTTGTTTTTAACAGCCTTACACCATGCATACCTATTTCGATTACAATAATAGAATCAACTGTCTTATCTAAAGCTGATTTAAGCATATATACCTCTTGTTACACTTACTTTTAGTGCGGGTTCTTATTTTTTCAATTAAGTGCGGTTTACCATCCTTTTATTTCAAAAATTACCGCTTCAAATCCCTATCCTGGCTCATCTACTATTCCATTAGTGACTGGTATAGCTACTTTCATCGATATCAATTTTGATATCGGAAGTTAGAAAAATATCCTTGACTTAGTTATATTTAAAAATCTAAAGGATTTATTATGAAATGAGCCAGCATTATCTTAAGTATAATTAATTGTTAAAATCTTACTCTACTAATATAAATCATTAAGGAAATATAGGTTATCTAATTTACTTCTCCTAATAAATTATTTATAAAGAAAAAAGTTAAAATAAGACAGACTGATAATCTGGTTCTATTTTAACATTTATCACATTAATTCTATTGGGATCTATATTTAATAACGCGCTCTTAAGATCTGAGACCCCTACTACGGTAACAGCCTTTAGTTCTCTTTCTAAAACATTATCATAATTCTCACTGCGCGGAGTCTTACTTATTGTTGGTATATCGGAAGAAGCAACGTCTATAGCGGTAGCTCCATTATCGTTCATTACTAGTAGGATACCTTTTGACTTATTAATACGGGTGCTTAGTATTCCTAGGTTGGAAATTACTCCTTCTACATCAGTAATAGCAATATTATGGGGGTCATTTGACCTTACTATACCCCCTATAGCTATTGTACGTTCAAGCAGGGATTCACTGGTGATCCACGTATAAGGTCTCTCGATTGGTAACCGGACAAAATCTAGAGTAGGAGCTGTTAGGTCAATAAAAACTTTTGAGAACTGATATTGTTGTATTACCCTGACCACATCATAGGGCCACAAACCTCCGTGCGAATTTAATATGTAAATTTTTCTATATGTTTTTATTTTCTCTTGAGAGCCTCTCTTTATCGCCTCCTTAAATTTAGATTTCATCACAGTCAAAAGTTCCCTGAGGAATAAGCTAGTATCCGCGACTAACGGTACGTGAGCCATAAATACTTTACCTATATCTTCGCCGTCTATATTGTTATGAACCAAATACCCCTTAATCTTCATAGACCAACCTGCAGTTGTCAGCTGTGTGAATCTGGTACCTATGGCTAATATTACATCTGCATCTTCAAGTAATTTAGAACCTTCGCTAGTCGCAAAAAGTCCTAATCCTTCTCCTGCACTTAGAGGATGAGATGCGGGTATGGAGCCTTTAGCCCTGAACGTGGTAATAACCGGGATATCTAATAGTTCGGCTAACTCTATTAGTTCCTTAGTTGCTCCTGAAGCAAGTACCCCATAGCCGGCTACAATAACTGGGTTTTTGGAATTCCCTAGCAGTTCACCTATTTTTGCAACAGTGTTTTTATCAGGGGTCCTTTTCTCAGGCTTTTGCTCTGCAGGCGAAAGGGGATATGCCTTAAGCTTAAAGAGGTCTTCTGCTATCTCTATATATACTGGCCTGTTTCTGTTACTTAAAGTTTCTTTATATCCTTTCTCTACTGTTACTGTAATTTCTTCTATACTTACTACCCTTTCTCTCAACTTAGTTATTGGGGCTAAAATAGAAGATACGTCATCCGGTGTACGTAGTTCTCCTATTCTACTCCTTCCAGTATCTCTGTAAGACCGTACTGTAGATATCACGAGAAGGGGCTGTGAATCTATATAAGCCTGGGCAATTACATCAGTTGCTTCTAATACCTTGTTACCTGGAACTATTAATGCAGTGCCCACGGTATTATTTTCCCTCGAGTAGGAATCAGCCATCAAGATGGCTTCTCTTGCTGAGGTAGTAACATTTGCATTAATCTCGTATTGCTTAAGCCTTTCAAAAATAAATTCAGGAGCACTATAAGGTATAAAAACGTCTTTAATTCCAAGTTCTTTTATTACATAAGCTAATGCTTCATCCCCTTTCATTTCTTTACCTACTGTTTCCTCTTTCCTTTTTGGTTGGCTCACAACATATTACGGCTTACAAAAGTATAAATTTTTTAAAAGCCGGGGGCGGGACTTGAACCCGCGGAAATAGCGGGTGCCAGCTATTAATCTCTGCGGCCCGCCGCCTTAACCGCTCGGCCACCCCGGCAACTAAAAATAGGATATGTCATAAAAGTATTTTAAGGTTATTGTGGTGATTGTTTAGCGTGAGATTTTGATACCGTATTCAAAGGTAGGTGAAGTACTGAAGGAAATTAGACAACTTACTGACTTTATAATTATAGGGGATACTATTGTCGACCTAGAACTAGGCAAAAAAGGCACAGAAAGCGATGTAGATCTTTTCGTCTTGTCAGTAAGCGTATTTATAGATGAAGATAGAATAAGGGAATTCGCATTTGATCGTGGCTGGGATTTCGGAAAAACACCTATAGATACGCCTAGATTGGTAGTAGGTGTAGACGATGAACAGTTACAAATAGATATGTATGAAAATATTCAGGACTTTTTTGTCCCGCAGGAAATTATCGATAACGCGACCGAGAGAAAAATAGGTAATGAGCGTTTTAGAGTTATTAGAATAGAAGACTATATACTACTAAAGGCCAATGCGTTTAGAGAGGAAGATGAAGATGAATTGAAGACCTTGGTATATCTAATTGGAAGCGGGAAAATAGAAATAGATAAGAATTATTTAAAATCCCACATCCAATTCTTTGAAGAAAATACAAAAAGTATTGAAGATCGACTTAAAAGTATAGGTATTAAGGTCTAACCTTTCTTGGCTGGTAATTCTTTCTTCTTTGGTCTAAGATTTTTACTGTGACATCTTCTGCATTTTGTTGCTCTCATCGAATTCAGAGCTCCGCATTCTCTACATACTTTCTTTATAAAAACCCTTTGTTGTACTATTTGTAGTTTCACGGGATCGGTGAGTGGCATTTTTAACCCCAATTCACATATATCAAACAGTTCAAAAAACTTTGTGTCAGAGGCGGAGTTGAATTAGGATGAAGATACCATTGGACTACATTTGTGTTAAAAGCGGGCTTTTATGCAACCGTTGTCAATCTATGATAGATCGTGGTGAAGTAGAAAATTTTGAAGTAGAAGTAATGAAAATTTTGTTGGATCTAGAAGAAACACAGTTTAAAGAGTTAAAAGACACCACGTACCATAAGGCATTCAAATTAGACAGTTTGCTGATATTAATAGTCACCAGCGGCCCGTCAATGACTTATCAGAAATGGATTAAAGTTGCTAAGATTCTACAGGATAAATTAGGAGTAAAAGTAAGAATCCTAGAGAAAAGCAACAATATAAAATCTACTGCGAGTCAGCTTTTAACGCCAGCTAGAGTTCTAGGCGTAAATACAGTATGGTTACCTGACGGGACTGTCCAGTATGTAGTGAGAGTATCTAAATATGAAAAGAAGTTCTTACCGGCAGACGAAACATCATTAGAAACAGCTTTATCAAAAATCC
This sequence comes from Stygiolobus caldivivus, assembly GCF_019704315.1. Lineage (NCBI taxonomy): Archaea > Thermoproteati > Thermoproteota > Thermoprotei > Sulfolobales > Sulfolobaceae > Stygiolobus > Stygiolobus caldivivus. Next base: position 1,831,510 of record NZ_AP024597.1, read on the forward strand.
ATGCAATCCCAGTCAGAATAAGGGTGGAATAAGAGTTGCTTAAGAACTATTATAACAACCAAATATTACCAGAGCTTGACGGTAAAGAAGTTATTGTAGCTGGTTGGGTTCACAACATAAGAGACCTTGGAGGAAAGAAATTTATAGTGCTTAGGGACGTAAGCGGGCTAGGTCAAATAGTAGTAGATAAGGATAGCCCTGCATTTAAGATAGCTAATGAGTTAACTCAAGAGAGTGTAATAAGAATAAAGGGGAGAGTAAAAGCCGATAAAAGAGCACCTAGAGGCGCAGAAATACATGCTGAAGAGATAGATGTATTAAGTTTAGCTAAAGCACCATTACCGTTAGATGTCAGTGGAAAAGTAAAAGCTGATATCGATACAAGGCTAAGAGAAAGGGTTCTTGATTTAAGAAGACCTGAGATGAGTGCAGTAGTTAAAATACAGTCTACAGTACTTAGGGCATTCAGAGAGACCTTATATAATGAAGGGTTCATAGAGATTTTTACACCTAAAATAATAGCTTCCGCAACAGAAGGAGGCGCCCAGCTTTTCCCAGTAATTTATTTTGGCAAGGAGGCATTTCTAGCTCAGAGTCCCCAGTTATACAAGGAGCTTATGGCTGGTGTAGTTGAGAAAGTCTTTGAAATTGCCCCCGCATGGAGAGCAGAAGAATCCGATACACCTTACCATCTAGCTGAGTTCATAAGCATGGATGTAGAGATGGCCTTCGCAGACTATAATGATGTAATGGAACTTATCGAGAAATTAATTTCCAACATCGTAACTAAAGTAAATGAGAATTGTGCGGAAGAGTTAAAATTACTTAACTATACTCTTCCTAAAATTAATTTACCTATCAAAAGAATACCATATAAAGAGGCAATAGAAATTTTACAGAGTAAAGGACTAAATATTAAATTCGGAGATGATATAGGAACACCAGAATTAAGAGTGCTTAATGAGACTATAAATGAAGAACTGTACTTTATAATAGATTGGCCTACTATGGCTAGACCTTTTTACACTAAAATTAAGGACTCTGATCCCGAGGTCAGTGAGAGTTTTGACTTAATATATAAATGGCTTGAAATAGCTTCTGGGAGTACAAGGAATCATAAAAGAGAAGTATTAGAAGAAGCTATTAAGAAGAGAGGACTAAGGCCTGAGAGTTTCGAATTCTTTTTGAGGTGGTTTGACTACGGAATGCCACCTCACGCAGGGTTCGGAATGGGATTTGCGAGGTTAATGGTCATGCTTACCGGCATACAGAACGTTAAAGAAATAGTGCTGTTCCCAAGAGACAAAAAACGCCTAACGCCCTAAGTAAAACTTCTTGGATCAGCACGACTAATTTCTCTTATTACTAATGTGGCATACATACCGCGATCTAAGGAAAAAGAAATTTTTTTAGTTTCACTTTTTGTCTCTACCCTGACATTTCTCAACCTCATAAAAGCCCTTCTTCTTAAATCCTTTAAATTTACTTTAATTTCAGGGATATGAAAAGAATATCCTAATATTCCCTCTTCTATCGCTATTTGTCTAATTATGGGATCTAACGGTTCTGTAAACTTTTTAGGAATAGTTAAAAATACATCGTCGCTCTCCCTTCCTCTTAAGTTATCTGCTACTAGAGAAAGGTATTTATTGAAAAGGTATGACTGATATGCCTCGACAAAAAACCTGAGCGGCGTCTTAACCTTTTTTAAGGCTGATAGACAATCCTCACCTTTAGCTAAGGCTTTTATAACCTCTCGTTCGTCCCTAAACTTTTTAGGAAAGAGCTGTATAGCTTTCTCGTAGTCACCCTTTTCATAAGCGAGCCTTGCCTCCTTAACCTTATCGTTTTCGCTTTCGAAAGGACGTCCTGCTAACCATCTTATAGATTCACACCAGTCTCTAAGCAACAAATATTTACCTACAATATGGGTATTAGGCCTTATGGTTCCGAATCTTTGATAACCTATATAAGCAAACAAGTACTTAGTATTACTCATCACTGACAGTCTTCTTTCTAATTCTCTGTTATTGTCACTAACAAGTTCTATTTCAAACATATTACCAGTGTGGTTGAATTTTTCGTCTGAGAATCCCAAAAATATTAATTCAAATTTGTCGTTTCTATACTCGTTAATTTCAGGTTTTGAAGTAAAATATATTATTTGTTCAGTTACAGCGTTAGTATCTTTGATCCCTATGTAACTTGGTTTCATTTTACAGATGGTACTGATTTTATCAATTACCGTAAAGTGATCTATCCCAACTTTTCTCAGGAGGTATACTGCATATCTTCCCTTATCTTTTCCTTTCCATTCGCTTACTGGCTTATTTGATATCTCTTCGACCACTTTAAAACCATAGGGCCTCGGTATAGTTACACTTATCGGCTCCCAGTTTTCATTTATATAGTATTTTTCCATGCCTAAAGAAATATCTAAAGGGTGTGGAGTTACAGTAATTTTAGGTCACCAGTTATCTTATCAATAATTTCTGATGGGGCGGGGCCTATTCCAACACATGTTGGAGTACCGGGCTCTAATTGCGTTTTACCAGCATCCTGAATAATAACAAATGGAAGATTATAATCTTGAGCAAGTTTTGATCTCCTTAACATTTCATCCAAGCTATTTACTTTAACTACTATTTTAGGTTGGCCCTCAGATAACCATTCCTCTAACCATTCTCGCCAGTTATTTTTCCCCTTATACAGTATATCTAAAACTAAAGATACTGCTGCATGGGCTGCTTGTGCAGCTATTTTCCCTTTTCCCATCTCTAAATCTGTCCTTACAACTATAACCATTTTTATAGGCATAAGCAAAGAGAGAATTTATAAGCCCATTAAAAAAGTATTGTAAGCAATGAGTATTTCATTTAGGTTAAGCTTAAAAGAGGAAATAGAACCGCCAGTCTGTTCAAGTTGCGGCAAGATAATACACCCTAGAGAAAAAGGAGTAGAATTCATTTGCCCTAATTGCGGAGAGGTAATAATAAGGAGATGTTACGAGTGTAGAAAACAAGGAGTTACATATATATGCCCCAAATGCGGGTTTGAAGGACCATAAGGTGAAAAAGGTGACGGATGTCTTAGTAATACTAAAAGTGTATCCAGAGAGCGATGAAATAAATCTAGATACTTTAACTGAGGAGATTAATAAAAAATTACCACAAGGCTATAAGCTTGTTAGAAAAGATACTGAACCAATAGCATACGGGCTAAAAGCCCTTGTAGCATACATACAGATGCCAGAGAATACCGAAGGGGGAACTGAAGCCCTTGAAGATATAGTAAACGGAATACAAGGAGTAAGTCACGCTGAAGTAGTAGGAGTTACAAGATTAGGTTTTTAAGGCCTCGTTATTTTTAACCAATAAAAAGAATATAATAATAGTTGATGCTTAAGCTCTTATACCTCAATTTTTATATTACTTAATGGGATCGCATTGAGTAGTGCTGAATTTTCTCCTTCGAAGAAGGAGCTTATATTGAGAGTTGTTGAAGCTAAGCAAAAAGATGTAGGAAGAGGAAAAGTAAGGATAGATATTGACTTACTTTCACAGATAGGGGTTAACCCTGGGGAAGTTGTTGAGATCGAAGGACAGAGAAAGACGGCAGCTATTGCTTGGCCTTTGGCCCCAGAGGATACGTTAAATGAAGAAGATAAGTACATCATAAGGATGGACGGAATAACAAGAAAAAATGCAGGAGTAGCTATAGGTGATAAGGTAATAGTTAGAAAAGTTAGTCCTAAGATAGCTACTAGCGTTAGGTTAGCCCCTTCAAACTTCTCAATTACTGTTGACCCAGGGTTCATTTCTTATGTTAAGAAAAAACTGAAAGACACACCCCTTGTAGAGGGTGATACTGTCCTAATCCCGGTATTGGGGCAAGCGATACCCTTTAGTGTTATACAAGTTAGACCTCAAGGTGTAGTTATCGTCTCTGATGAGACTAGTATTACGATATCAGAAAAACCATTCGAACAAGCTAAGTACCCTAGAGTCACATACGAAGATATTGGCGGAATGAAACACATAATCCAGAAAATAAGAGAGTTAGTAGAATTACCCTTAAGACACCCAGAATTATTCAAAAGACTGGGTATTGAACCACCTAAAGGTATACTACTTTATGGACCACCTGGAGTAGGAAAAACTTTATTGGCTAAAGCTGTTGCAAATGAAACGGAGGCGTATTTTACTTCTATAAATGGACCTGAAATAATGAGTAAATTTTATGGTGAGAGCGAGCAAAGACTTAGGGAAATTTTTGAGGATGCTAAGAAGCACGCACCAGCAATAATCTTCATAGACGAAATAGACGCAATAGCCCCTAAGAGAGATGAAGTTATAGGAGAAGTGGAGAGAAGGGTAGTTGCACAGCTGCTTACCTTGATGGACGGCCTTGAAAATAGAGGAAACGTAATAGTAATAGCGGCTACTAATAGGCCGAATGCAGTTGACCCAGCACTCAGGAGACCAGGGAGGTTTGATAGAGAACTAGAGATACCCTTACCAGATAAGCAAGGAAGACTAGAAATATTACAAATTCATACTAGGAGTATGCCTCTATCTAAAGATGTTGATTTACAGAAACTGGCAGATATGACCCATGGATATACTGGAGCTGACTTATCAGCACTAGTCAGAGAAGCCGCGATGAACGCCCTAAGAAGGTACTTACAAATGATCGACCTTAGCCAAGATAAAATACCTCCTGAAATCCTAGAAAAAATGGAAGTAAACATGGATGACTTTCTCAAAGCATTTAAGGATATTGTACCCAGCGGACTAAGGGAAATTTACGTAGAAGTGCCAGAAGTTCATTGGGACGACATAGGAGGATTAGAAGACGTTAAAGAAGAGTTAAGAGAAGTAGTAGAGTATCCGCTAAAATACAGAGAAGCCTATGAGACCGTCGGTATTGAACCGCCTAAGGGTATTTTGTTGTTTGGTCCACCCGGTACTGGTAAGACTATGCTAGCAAAAGCAGTAGCAACAGAAAGCGGAGCAAACTTCATAGCAGTAAGAGGACCAGAAGTACTATCAAAATGGGTAGGAGAAAGCGAAAAAGCAATAAGAGAAATATTCAGAAAAGCAAGACAAGCAGCACCCACAGTAATATTCTTCGACGAAATAGACGCAATAGCACCAATGAGAGGACTATCGGTTGATAGTGGGGTAACAGAAAGGATTGTAAACCAACTACTAGCAGAAATGGACGGTATTGAAAAATTGGAGAATGTAGTTGTTATTGCTGCTACTAATAGGCCTGATATATTAGACCCAGCACTACTAAGGCCCGGGAGATTCGACAGACTAATCTACGTACCACCACCAGACAAAAGAGCAAGACTAGAAATACTAAAAGTACACACCAAAAACGTACCAATGGCAGAAGATGTAACATTAGAAGAGATAGCTGAAAAGACGGAAGGATATACTGGAGCTGACTTATCAGCACTAGTCAGAGAAGCTACATTAAGGGCTATAAGAGAACAAATGACAGATTGCATGAAGAAAGCTGATGATAACTGTAAGAGAGGAGATTCAGAGTGTAGGGAAAGAACAATACGAGAGTGCATGAGCGGAAAAGGAGCTCTGGCAGAGAGAAGGCACTTCGATTTTGCTCTAAAGAAAGTAAGACCGTCGGTAACACCAGATATGGTTCAATTCTACCAGAACTGGGTCGATAAGGCAAGACAGCAACTACCTAGAGCTAATGTAAAGCCTAGTACCTTTACGTGAGAGAATGTGGAGAGAAATACCTTTACATTATGTTATTTTAGAAAGATTAAAAAAGCGTACAGGACCCGTGACCGACGAGGACTTATACGAAGAAGTTAGAAAGTCTACCGATTATGAAGTACCTTATTCTGATTTTTTAAAAGCATTAATGAAACTAGAAATGAGAGGGTATATCACGGTAACACTAATAAAAGAGAATGTACGAATGATCACATATATAGGTGATAAAGAATAGGAGTAGATCTTTCAGAGCTGGTTGAAGACATAAAGAGAGAAGTTAGCCTAGGTGAGCTTAAAGGTAAAAAAATAAGTATTGATGCTTATAATGCTCTATATCAGTTCTTGGCTGCTATTAGGCAACCAGATGGGACACCCTTAATGGATTCTCAAGGACGAGTTACGAGCCATTTAAATGGACTTTTTTATAGGACTATTAGTATCTTGGAAGAAGGAGTTATACCAATCTATGTTTTTGATGGTAAACCGCCTGAACAGAAAAGCGAAGAACTTGAGAGGAGGAAAAAAGTTAAAGAAGAAGCTGAGAGAAGATTAGATCAGTTAAAAAAGGAAGGTACAGGTGAAATAAAAGAACTTAAAAAGTATTCGCAAATGTCTATTAAGCTAACTAATGAAATGGCTGAAGAAAGTAAAAAATTATTAGACCTTATGGGGATACCCATAATACAAGCTCCAAGTGAGGGAGAAGCTGAAGCCGCTTATATTAATTCTCTAGGCTTATCTTGGGCTACAGGTAGCCAAGATTACGACTCACTCCTTTTTGGTGCTACGCGTCTTGTGAGAAATCTTACCATAACTGGGAAAAGAAAATTACCTAGAAAAGATGTATACGTGGAGATAAAGCCAGAATTAATAGAGCTAGCAGAACTCCTTAGAAAACTCGGGATAACTAGAGAACAATTAATAGATATCGCTATACTCATAGGTACTGACTACGACCCTGAAGGAATAAAGGGAATAGGAATTAAGACAGCGTATAGGATAATTAAAAAATACGGGAAAATTGAAACAGCTGTGGAAAAAGGGGAAGTATCAAAACAAAAGATCACCTTTAACATAGAGGAAATAAGGAATCTTTTCCTTAATCCATTAGTTAAAAGACCAGAAAATAACCTCGAGTTAAAAGATTGTGATGAGGAAGGTATTGAAGAACTTCTCGTAAAAGAGCATGATTTTAATGAAGAAAGAGTAAAGAACGCAATAGAAAGGCTAAAGAAAGCTAAAAGAGAAGCTAAAGGGGCTGAAAGACAGAAAGGATTAGATCAATGGTTTTAATTTGTCTAAAGAATAGTCAATTGTTAAAAAACATGGTATCATCACTGAGCTATGAGTTATCGATAGAAGGAATATCGCTCTGGAGTAACAGTATGGAGCATTGGTAGCATTTATTGAAAATCGAGCAGTAGAGTATTATACTAAATACTTACATTTGTATTTATATTTCATTTCATGTTAAATACCTAAGAGCAGGAGCCTAAGTCTTAAATTTTGGTATATTATATACTTAAATTATATACTTAAAATCAATAAAAACATGCCAAACGTAACAATTTTACGTAAACTACTATATTGACATAACATACCTTAAGAAAAAGTTTTACAGATATTACGACTTAATTTTCGCAGTTTTTCGTATAAATACTATCTAGTATCGCAAATAATAGAATGATATAAAGTTTGTGGCATTTTAGAAAATATAAATAGCTTAGTGGAAGGTGCTACGACCAGAAAATAACAATTATTTATTCTAGTCAAAAAGCTTAATATTCCATACATGTTATTCCTTGATCCTTTAAATACTTTCCCAACTCATACTCTAAGAACGAGAGTATCTCCTCCTCACCCTCCCTAGCATTAAGACTATACATCAACCCATTAAGATAATCTTGTACTTGCTGAACATATATTATCTTCTCATTCCTCGTCAAATTAGGCTGAGATTCTATACAACTACTAGCGAAGTTCAGAGCCTCATTATACACCTTATTCAACTTCTCCACATAACTCCCAGCATTACCAACTATCTCCTGCTCATCACCCCACTCCTCAACAGCCATCACTGCTGAAAAAGCAATACCAGCAAGAACCCCAGAAGTAATAAGGCTACTAATAGCCCTCTTAGCACTCCTCACGCTACCCAAGACAATACTAACAGCATCCTTCTGCTTTAGACCGTCAATAAAGTTATCGATATCAGAAACACTAGGAACCTTCATAATAGAAAGTATATAAAAACCCCACTCAAAGTCCTTTGGAGGAGGCTGCAAAAGCAAACTCCGATCATTATAAAACACTTGCCCATCGGCACCTGTCGCAAAACTCATAATACCGCTCACTAGCCCTAAAACACCGTAATCCGTACACATGTCAGAATCACTAGGGTTATCCTTACTCAGATAAACCGGGGCACCAACAGACATACTATTCAACATGAAATTGCTTGACACAAAACTGTCGTAAAATTCGGGATATAGTAGGGATCCTTCGGATTTTTTGTAGAATGGTGAACCTTTCGGGAAGTTGGCCACTACGACTCGCATATACCCTAGGAATAACTGGTTAGGGTAGCCTTGAATTGCCGCACCAGCTCCATAGTACCCAGGGTAGAGATAGGGGAACTTACTACTTAAGTCTAGCAGGTAATTAAGTACGGATTTACTTATATATGTATGCCTTTCTTTAGTATATTTAAAATCGGAGATCTTATAGATTGCTAAATAATTTAATGCAGGTTGGTATGTTAGTAGTTGGGGTGTCGCCGACGGGAGTACTAACTGGTCTACAGATTTTTCATAGTTAATATCACCCCCAAGGCTATAGTACACGGGGTCTTTCCAAGTGCCATAAAGTCCAGATTTGGCTAAAACGGGTATTATACAGACTTGCATAGAGTTCTCGTTTAATGACGCGGCGTATTGATTTAACGCCTCTGCAGTTATCCTAGTTCCCCCGCCAACAGTTAAATCCGACTTAAAATAGCCAAATTGTGCCCCACCTTGGAACACATAGTATTTTCCAGATCTCCAGTGGCTTGGGTCACACCCACCGATAAACCACATTAACCCTTCCTCATTAGACTTTATCAAAACCCCTTGTCTTATAATCTCCACTAGCGACGTCGTATCCGACCTCATCCTTTCTGGGACTATTATTGCCGGGTAAAGCCAGAACATGTTGTCCCTATAAGCCCTCCTGTTACCGAGGACTTGACACTTAGCGTTTTTCAGGTATTCCTCTGGGACACCTTCACGCCCGCCTGCTACGGCATTAGTGTACTCCCCTTCAAACTGTCCTATCGTCTCGTTGTTAGCTTGATTATTTTTCTCTATAAAATTCCGATATATAGCATAGTTATAATCGGCATTTTGAGTTGAGATCTCTTCTAATTCTTGCTGTTCTTGAGACATTAAGACCTACTCTTAGCTCACATTTTATAACCTTTTCATAATATTAGAGAGCGGACATAGTGCTGTCATTGAGCTAAAAGTCTCTTCACAGTACTTAAGGCATGTTAAGTCCTTTTCCTACACCGTCGTTACAAGAGCAGGATTCTTTCATACACTATTTATAACTTAATATAAAGCACTATGATCACTCTCATATTATATAAAACATAGAAATTATGTGTGACATTTTACGTAAAACTCTTAGTTTCGATATGTTTTTATTAATTATATTTATACCCGGTCAAAGTCTATAGGACAAGGTAACTTAAGAATATTAAGTATATTAACGAGAAAACCATCGTACTTTAATACTTGCCGAAGTATAAGATTATTTAAGATTAACATTTACCTAAAAACTTACGTATGATATTGTTTTTACTAATTAGACGTGTCCTATTATATACTTCACGATTAGGGTTTGGGCTCTCCAAGATTTAACTAAGATTAAGTATAAGTGTGTACGTATAATTATGGTGATAAAAGTTTTAAAAAGTGTTTAGCATAGTACTCAGCTGCGACGATTTTTCCAATAAGTGTTACCCGTGAATTAGTGGGGGAGGATTGTACTGCAGAGAGGGATTAGAGTGGTTAAAGAAGGAACCGTTATTATTATCTTTAGGCAATGTAGGTTTTACGTAAAAATACATGCGGGGGGTGGGACTTGAACCCACGCAGGCCTACACCAGCGGAGCATACTGCTCCTTATAAGAGTCTCAGTCCGCCCCCTTTGACCTTGCTCGGGCACCCCCGCACTTACATAATTAACTGATATACAATTAAAAGTTTACGATAGTAGTTATTTTTATGTATCTCATGTGTTATTTTTTAGCTGAGTTTTAGCCGGGCTTGAAAGTTCCAACTTCTTCAGGTTCTTCATACCACTTAACTTTTCTACCTATTTTAGCTCTCATCTTCCATTTCATTGATTTAGGTTCATCTTCAATCGCCTTTTTTAAAACTAACAGTTTATCTGTTATACACTTGGGGGGATTAAACTCCTTTAGTAACTTCTCTATATTATCACAGACAGTAGTATAGAATCCCCAGTCATCAGCTAATAGCTTACTTATATATTTTACGTCAATTGTTTTTTCGCTGTCTTTATCGCCTAGTTCTAAGTCGTAAAGTATGGCAAAAATGTCCTTAACATCGTTTTCTGTCATTTTAACTATCTGCAATTTCGTTAAAAGTAAATCAGAGGGAGGAATAGTTATCTTCATAATTCCGAGCCTGTCCTTAAAAGACATTTTATGGCACATTTCAAATTCATCTAAAAATACATCTACGTTGGAATTTAGCTCAGGGTCATAGAAAATTAACCTCCTGTCACCATGTAGAGCGTTAAATCTTTTGTTACCTTCCATCCCAAAACTTTCTAAAAGTTCGGAAATTTTCTTACTCTGTTTAGAAAGGCCGAAAAAGTCTATATCTTTATAATTTCTAGGAAATTTTTCAGCTCCTCTGGGTGCTAATAGGGCAACGGCAGCCCCTCCAATTAACCTGAGTAGTATATCTCTCTTATTAGCTTCTTCTATTATTGTAATCCCTCTTTGTAATAATTTCTCCTTTGTTATATTACCTATGTTTATCCACCTGCCTATCTAAATATAACTTGAACCTCCTTAATATCCATTTTACCTTCTTTTTGAACCCTTATTAATTAAAGCATAAGTAAATCCGTATGGAAGTCCAAACACTAAACTTAGACCCGGGATAAGATTTAACAAGTATCTCTTCGGTGATTTATAATACCTTAGTCCAAACATGATTATAGGTATGTAAAGGAATGAGAAATAAGGGGATATAAGCAGTGATAATAGAGCAGTAACATAATAGCTACCGTAGTAAGTGTATCCAGTTAGCATCTGAAATTGGGTTAACCCGTCTAATACCAACATCATATCGTATTTTGACCTCCAGAGGTTCCGTCTCGCTTCCTTGATAGAGGAAGCCAAAGTCTCGCGCGCATGAACCTTGTTAAGGTGTAAACACCTACCCTTAGTAGGTTTAACCTTATATCCCATTTTCTTGAGTTTTGCGTATAACCAAACATCTTCATCCCTTTCATACCTTTCATCAAAAAAACCTAATTCTCTAATTATGTCGACATTCAACGCCGAGCAACCAAGATTCGGATTTTCCTCTAAAGGATCAAACTCTTCTTCTAGTTCTTTTTCATCGTAAGCGTAATGCATCCATGTAAACGCCGCTCCGCCTTTTAAGTTTTCAACCATCCTCGTGAAAGCGTTATTGGAAGGTATAACATCACTATCTAACATTATTACGTACTCTTCTTTTGCTAACTTCAACATCTCGTTCCTTAATTTAGCCATGTTTACCTTTTCAAGCCTTCTAGCTTTTATGTGAGTGACTTTAAATTGGGAAATCAGTTTATCTAAGTCTTCTCTTTCTGAATTATCATAGACAATAACGCTATAATTTCCTTCAGATGCCAATCGGATCACTTTACTCAAAACTATATTAAGCCAATCGCTCTTATCGCTAGGACCAACAGGTATAATTATCTCGACCACGTGTTTGTACTAAAGTGAATGGGGTAAAAAGTATAGCAGTAATAGCACACGGTTACTCCAGCACTAAGTTTTCTGGCGAAGGTAAAGTGTTTTATGAAACCATTAAGGCTCTACAAGACTCAAAAATAGGCAAGATCGAATTAATTACTTTTTCTAAGCCTAGGGAGAACTTGCCTTTTGACGTTAGGTATGTGGTGCCTTTCAGGTTGGCAAAATTTGATAAATACCAGAGGATTTTAACTTTAAGGAAAGCCAGAAGTATTAAGCCATCATTGTTTTTAAACCTCAGCGGTACTCTACTAAAACTTTCTGATATAGCACCCCATATAGCCTATTCTGCTGCCCCTGCTTTTACCACGCCAAGTAAGTATACCTCTTCTAAGTTTTGGCGTTTATATCTTTACCCATTTGAAAAATACGTAAAGACACACTTAGATAAAGACGCTATTATTATTTCTAATTCATATTACTCAGCCAAAAAGATTGAAACGTTAGGTCTCAGCGTAAAAAAAGTCATTTACCCGCCGGTAGATGTTGAAGAATTTATGGCTAATGATGAAAAGGGTAAAAGAGAAGAAGCAATAATCACTATAGCTAGAATAGAAAAAGGTAAGATGATTGAAAATACAATAGAAATAGCAAGACTCACAAGACTAAAAACCTATATAGTGGGTTCCCTAAGTGATAAGACCTATTTAAAAAAGTTGAGGGAATTGTCAAAAGGCCTTGACGTACATTTCCTAACTGACCTTCCTAAACCGGAACTAGTACGTTTAATGCATAAGGTTTCCGTCTATTTCCACCCTACAGTCGGAGAACATTTTGGAATACCAGTAGTAGAGGCAATGGCATCAGGTGTAATCCCCATAGTTCCATCAGAGAGCGGTGCTGCAGAAATAGTCCCTGGTGAACTTACGTATTCCAACTTAGAGGAGGCAGCAGATAAAATAAAGAAATATATAACTGACGATAATAAGTTAAGAAGAGAACTCGTAAGTAGATCTAGGGATTTTTCCTCAAATATTTTTAGAAATAAGATTGTTGAAGTTGTAATGGAAACTCTTGGGATTAACAATTAAGATGCGGGGGGTGGGACTTGAACCCACGCAGGCCTACGCCATCGGGGTACTTACCATTGGGGTCCTAAGCCCGACCCCTTTGACCTTGCTCGGGCACCCCCGCACTACAACAAATGGGCTATTAAGGTAAAAAACTTTATCTGAAAAAATTAGTCTTTGACAGTCTCTAGCATAGATACAATATTCCAAATAGATATACGAGTATGAGTAGGCATATTAGGGTCTTGACTAATATCTTCTAGAATTCCAATAGCATTAGCTGCCCTAACAGCTGGGCTTAATGATTGGTCTTGTAAATTTCTTATTGCGTCCGTAGCAGCTCTTCTAATATTTCGGGGTACACTAGTATCATTTACAATTTTTTGGAGCATAGCAATTGCTTGCTTGATTTTAGACTCGTTGTCGTAAAGGGAAGCCATCAAAACATCACCGACTCAATAATTAGTAATCATGGTTTTTTAGTTTATTACCCACTTATTATTAGTGGTCTACATGTCAAATACAGACTCTGTGAAGAAAGCTGCTAATCTATTAAGACAAGGTGCAACAATGTTAGATCTTGCTTGCCCCATATGTCATATGCCGTTATTTAAGCTAAAGAATGGAGACGTAATTTGCCCTACTCACGGAAAAGTGTATATAGTAGAAAACGAAGAAGAAGAGAAGAAAATCACAGGTACTATGACTCTAGAAAAACTAGAAAGTACATTATATAAAGGAATAGAAATATTAAACGAGAAACTTAATAAAGAACCATTGGACGTTGACTCTATAAATCAAATAATAAGATACTTAGAAGCTATTGAAAGAGTGACGAGAATTAAAGGTCTGATAAATAAGAATAAATGACAGAATATACCTTGTTAACCACTTTATCTAAAGGTTCTTCTGCATTTATAATTACAATATTTTTCTCTTTTTTTGCAATTTCTAAATATCTTTCCCTAACAAGTTTCAAACTGTCTAGCTTTTCCTGAAAATTAAATTTATCATTCTTCTGAATTCTTCTTATAGCTATTTCTGGAGATAAATCTAAAAGTATAGTTAGGAAAGGCTTGGGGAATTTAGAGTTAACTAATTCTATCCAATTTTCATCTAAACCTAAAGCTGACTGATATGCCACAGATGAATAGATATATCTGTCCATTATAACCAGATCCGGGTTTTGCGTGGATAGGTACTGTAAATGATAAGCCCTATCTGCAGCAAACAAGAGAGTTAGTGTAACTGGATCTTTCCACCCCGCTTTTTCTATCAAGCTTGATATTTCCTCTGTGTAAGGTTCTTTAGTTAAGATTATCCTTTTACTTACGTTTCTGATTTTTTCATATACTAATTTAGATACTGTAGTCTTTCCTGACCCGTCGATTCCTTCGAATGATATTATTCGCAACATCTTTTTATCCTCACTCTTTTTTCGGTGAAATCCTCGTTTAAACTGATCTCCCCCATTATAGCCCCATCATAATTTTCCACAGGAGTTAGTATGTCGATCTGGTTATTTTCTTCCTTAATATCCTTAACCATAGCAGCTCCCACAACTTCACCTTTATATGTCAATGCGAGTAGAAGACCTAAAAGGTCAGACCTATCTATATAAAGACCACTACACGGTTTCTCCTCGACTAGTTGTAAGGTTTGATCCCATACTCTTATTAAATTCTTAGAAATTGGAACACCTAAAAGTTGGTTTACACTTAAAGTTGACACTTTGGCTTTACCGAAATATTCCTTATATTTCTGAGATCTGTATTTTCTTCTCTTCACTCTATCTCTATCTGTGCTGAGAGGAAAAGGGCGTACAATTTTCATCTTTCTCAGCAAATCTCTCGGGAAATCTGATGCTAGCCTTTCATTGAATACGATAATATAATCTGGGTCTACACTGTAAATTAACTCTATTTTATGCTTATATGCTTGAAAACCTTTAACCCATCCATCGCTGTCTATTATAATATTTTTATTATGACTTAGTTTCTTCAATGCAAGCAGGATTAAAGCTATGTGAAGTCTTGGGTTAAATGAAGGGGAAATATTACCGAAAAATTCAAGTCCTTTAACTGTACGTGATACTAGTGTTAGCTTTTTTGAGTTATCCTCTGTATAGGATATGAATGTGGGCAAAAATAAGGATGATTGGCCTACGTCAGAGTCTATTAAGGAGCCTCCTAATAGGTTGACCAAGGAATTAGAGAGATAAGTCTTACCTGAATTTTCATCCCCGATAACTAATATCTTTCCACCTACTATTTCTTCAACTATTCTGTGCCACCCGAGTGATCTATAAGTAGTAACTAGTCTACAATCGGTTTCTATTTCAGTGTTATTTATAGAAGTAATAGTAAAATAGTTATATTCAGTTATATCTAGTTGATCGCCAGATGACAATTGAATGCCTGAAATAATTACTTTGCCTTCCTTTATGAATAAGCTGCAAGGTCCTTCTATTACAGCATCTATTTCAGGCTGAAGTTTCATAGAGCTGACCTAAGCGCTATAATATAGGCGGCTCTAATGTCTCTATCCTTTATTTGTACAAAAGGATTATTAGGAGAACTACTTTTGGACTCATTCACTATTTTTGCTTGGCTAAATTTTATCTTAATGATTCTATATACTAATTCACCTATCTTATTTCCTCCACCAACTCCTATTTTAAGGGATTTATGGGGATAAGACGATATAATATCAGATAATTCATCGTTTATGTCAATTACGTTGGAAGTTCTGCTTTCTATTAGCTCTCCGTCACCTATTATTGCTATAGATAATCTCTCCTTATTAGTATCTATACCTATGAGTAATTCATTAAAGTATTCTTTACCTCGAATTTTGCATATAATTTTACCTATTAAGACATCAAGAGGTAAGTCATTAATATCGTTATCAGTTATTACTATTTCACCTTCTTCCGATACTTTTATCCCTCTTTCTCTTAATTTACGTAGCATCTCATGATACTTCTTAGGGTCTGAGATCCTAATTGCAACTTTTTTTACCACATGTATCTTAACATTTTTGAGGAATTTAAAGATTTGAAGATTAGTGATTATATTTTTGAGAAAGGGAGCCTAGTCTCTATATATGGAGAACCGGGAAGTGGTAAGACTATTATAGGTATACATATTGCATTAGAGCTGGGAGATAGCGTATATATATCTACTAAAGACTCTACTTACCGAGCAAGAGTAGAGAAATTAAAAGGTAGACCTAACGTATATTTTACCCAGGCTAATAATCAAATTGAACTCACTTCAGCTATTTTAAATGCATCAAAATTAAATTTAAAACTAATAATAGTAGATACCATGAATTATATTTATAAGGTAAACAGAGCTAAAAAAGAGATTGAACTACCCCTCATGTTAATCCAAGCCTTTGTTAGGAGCGGGCTTAATAGAGCGTTATTACTTTGGGATACCTCAAGTAACAACAGAGTATTAGGGGAATTATTTATGAGAAAATTTTCCGATGATGTATTTAGAATAACTAAAGGCGAAATAATTGGCAATTTACGGGTATGCAAATTTAAAATTCTCGAAAACGGTGTTTTAGGTTGCTTATAATAACTCTGATTTTGGGTATAGTATATTACATCCCAGCTCTTGTAGCAAACGGGAGTGCTCCCTTTGTCAGAAGGGGGACTCCAATAGACTTCGGAAAGAAATTAAGTGATAATAGAAGACTTCTGGGTGACGGAAAAACGTTTGAGGGGCTATTACTTGCATTGACTTTTGGTAGCACTGTAGGAGTTATAATAGCAAAATTTTTAGGAGAAGAATGGATAGTCATAGCCTTTTGGGAAAGCCTTGCGGCAATGTTAGGAGATATGCTAGGAGCATTTATTAAAAGACGGCTTGGGATGGAAAGGGGACAGAGAGCACCTCTGCTGGATCAACTCGATTTCTTTCTTGCCTCTACCTTAGCATTATTAATACTCGGCGTGAAACTACAAGTAATCCAGGTAATATCGGTTGGTTTAATAGTAATAGGTTTACATATGTTTACCAACTATGTGGCTTTTCGATTAAAAATAAAAAGTGTGCCGTGGTAAATAATAACTATGCCAAAAAGAGGAAGCGAAAAGACGTATTCTTCCATTAATAATGCATATGTGCTAATAATATTGATAATATTGATGGGAATAGCTATATTAGGAGCAATTGCATTCCCTTACTATATTTCTCCCATAACATATTCAAATGGCGGACAGCCTCAAGCGGGGGGAATAGCAGTACTTGCAGCTATTATAATTATGGGAGCAATTGCTGGAGTATATTTTATAGAAAACAGAAATTATGAATTAGGAGGAATATTATTAGTTCTAGCATTACTAATTATAGCCGTGTACGTATGGGTATCTTATGGATCCGGTGCAATTAAATTTATATTTAACATCTAGGTAAGAGGTAATGATAGCCGATGGAGCCTATAAAAATTACACTCTCAAGCGGGAGAGAAATAGTTATTGATGAAAACGGGGTAAAGGTTCTAAATGAATATGTAAGAACACAAATGACATTAGAACAACTAGCTAAGAAACTTAATTTAACAGGATGGGAAGAAGCATATGATTTGATAAAGCAATTACCCCCTTATATAATGTGGACGCCTATATCAATATTATCAAAAATGGGTAATAATAAAGCATAAGTAAGTGTGTTCTCGTATTTTAGGAAATAACTTATAAACTTGTTAGGTTTTTGATCTACACTTTTTTATAGCACTCTGGCTTTGACTCGTATATTAATCCTTGTCTCCTCATATCTGTAAGTAATTTTTCTATGCTCTGCTTATCTATTCCTATTCTTTCTCCTTCCTTAACAATATCTTTTACTTTTGCACACTCATTCAATGATAGTGTATCAATAATTTCTAATATCTTAGCCATTTTCTCTCTAGCACTTTTAGGTTTACCGGTCATAATAGTATCTATATCTATTTTTCCAGATTCTACATCTAAACCTACATTCTCAAGAAATATTCTCATAATGTTTATTGCTCTTTCTGCATCTTCTTTTGTAACCTCACCCTTTAGAGCCATTTTAGCATAAGCTTCGGATATCCTAATTAAGGCCTCTAACTGTCTTGGAGTAATAATAATAGGTGAATCTGCTGTTTCCACGCTCTTTCTCCTCATTTCTACAAAGAAGTCTTGCAGAAGTTGCTTTGCTTCTTCACTAAGCTTCGGGAAAACATTCTTTTTAGCGTATGCTATATATTTCTTTAATAAGTCTATTTCAATTGCATTTTGATCCGTAGTTCTATTTCCATGAACGTTTAAAATATGTGAGGCCAGATATACGTCACTATCACCGGGGTTATCGATCAAAATGAAGATTAGATCGAATCTTGATAATATTGTCGGGGGCAAGTTAATATTTTCTGAAATTCCTCTCTCCTTTATGTATCTACCTAATTTAGGGTTACCGGCTGCAATAACTGTAGCTCTAGCGTTTAGTTTGGCTACAATACCTGCTTTGGCTATTGATACTGTCTGTTGTTCCATTGCTTCATGGATTGCTACTCTATCATCATCTCTCATCTTGTCTATTTCATCTATTACGGCCACACCTCCATCAGCTAAAACTAATGCACCAGCTTCTAAGTAAAAATCTCCACTATTCTTATCCCTAGTGACTGTTGCGGTTAATCCTGCAGCCGTAGAACCTTTGCCAGTAGTATACACAGCTCTAGGAGCTACTCTGGATGCAAATTGGAGTATTTGAGACTTAGCTGTTCCAGGGTCTCCTATTATTAGTACATGTATGTCGCCTCTAATCCTAGTGCCGTCGGCAAGAATCTTACTAACTCCACCAAATAGCGAAAGGGCAATAGCTTCTTTTATTTCCCAATGACCGTAAATTGAGGGGGCAATAGATGAAATTATTTTTTCCCTTATCCATGGGTCCTTTGCCAAGTCTTTAATTTTCTTTTCGTCTTCCTCTGATATTCTGACTTCATCTAACACCTTTTGTGATATTTCAATACTATTTACTTTTAAGTAAAAATCGAAAACTGACTTGCTCCCCCTTTTAACTTGTGAATCTTTCTTGATTTCTAAGATTCCTACTATTTTAACTCTATCGCCAGGTCTTGCTACATCTACTAGATCGTCTTCAAATACCACCTCTAACTGTCTAGGTAGTTGACCAGGCGGTATTTCCTCAGGTCTTTCTTGTAATACTGCTTTTTGGTAGTCCACAAAGGTCGACTTATCTTCAATTAGTTTAAATTGACCTGCTTTTCCACACATAGGACATGAAGATGGTAACTCTATTATTTCGCCCATATCTTCTTCATCAGGCGGCCAGTAGAACTCTTGCATACAATCGGGACTTATATGCTGATACACTGCCTTACTCAGCCTTTCTTTTACAGGTGTCGATTTTACCAGAATACCTTCAACAGATATTAACTTTCCAATTTCATTACTTCTAATTTTTCTTAGCTCAACAGTTCTAGGGATGTTGAGTATACGTAAATGTATATTACTTATTTCATATTGATACTCCGGATCTTTTTCTATTATATAATCATAGACTTTTTTCTCTAAGATAGGGACTATATCTTTTGGGGAATTAATTAAAACAGTAGCTAAATTCTGGTTAAACGAGAATAGATCTGCAAAGTTTACATAAAAGCTTTTCCTCCTATAAGCTATTATCTCATTTATTTGATTTAAATAAGATAGTCTACCCCTATTGTCTTTAAACGTGGTTATAAACTCAATGAATAATTCTCCGTAATCGATTTGTTTAGTTTCCAATTATATCACCTATTCCACGGTCAATTATATCTTTTATTATCTTGTAGACTAAAAACTCTTCATTAGTCATTCTATCAATTACGCTTTCATCAGATATATTTAGAAAGGCTAACTGCATTATTTTCCTTATTCTAATTGAAACTATCTCGTTTACGACCTGATCTAATTTCCTTAATTGTTCTAGTGCTTGCAGGTCATTCTTTTGCTTAAGGTTCTCCCTTAACAGCTGAACCCTATGATAGAAATCTTTAGGGAGTAGTGAAAGAGACGCCGGAGTATTTATAGTCTGCTTTTCTTGGAAAAGGACTCTACCCAGTTCGTCTACGCTCACCATATCCATTATTTTAGCCACGTTTTTTTCTTGGAGCTTTATACCTAACCACGTAGAAACTTCATCTTCGCTGCCCTTTGATAAAGATATTTCTTCAAACCCGTCATCAAACGGACCCCAATCATCTAAGACAAGGATTTTTTTCTTTGTAACCATCATTATTCTATTAATAGCTTTAATCTTACTGTTTACCATAAGTTAAGGTTTGTATATTAGCGTTTAAAAGGTATACTATTGTGAAACCTGTCCTTTTAGTAACGGCTAGGAAAAATAAAGAAAACAGATGCACTATCGAGATCTTAAATAGAATATTAATTAAGGACATTAATGCCAAAGTAGATGAAATAATTAAGAATGTTTTTATAGTTTACTCAGACTTAAATCCAATGGAAGCTTTCGGATTACTGTACTCGGCTTCTCCTTCATGTGTCTCGAAGATCTACCCTATTAACTTCTTATTATACAGTACCAAAGAAGATGAAATAATTAAGAATGTAGTGGATTATTCACGGCAAATAGTTAGCAGTACTTTTTATGTGGATTGTTTTAAAAGGGGGGTTGAAGTCAGTTGTAGAGAAATTGAAATTGGAATAGGTCTTGGATTAAAGGGATACGCAAAGGTCGATTTTAAGCATCCAGATATAATAATTACAGTGAACGTTCTACCTAATTTCACAACAGTTTCCTACTTAAAAAAGGTAAAGTAATAATTTCGGTTAAGTGTCTCAGTCAAAATATATAGTATTACTTTGAGAAATTAGTATAGGGTGAAACTTTTGGTTGACATTAAGGACTTAATCGAAAATACTATTGAAGGGAGTACTGTGTTTAATAATACTTCTGCCCTTAACCCAGAGCATATTCCGGCAAATTTACCACATAGAGAAAACCAAATAAAAGAACTTACTGTATCGTTTAAGGACCTTATTATAAACCCCGGGAGCACCTCAATAAGAACAGTGATAGTAGGAAGGACGGGTACCGGAAAAACCGTGACCGCTAAGAAATTCGGAAATGAATTAAAAGGGATAGCAAACCAAAAAGGACTTAAACTATATTATGTCCATGTTAATTGCCATAGGCAGAGGACACTTTACCTTATGTTAATGGAAATAGCACAGAACTTGAGATTACCTTTACCTAATAGGGGATTATCTTCACAAGAAACTTTCAAACTAATATATGATTACTTAGAAAGAAAGAACCTTCATTTACTTCTTACATTAGATGAATTTGACTACTTTATAAGCACGTCACCAATAGAAGATATTTATTTCCTCGTGAGAATTTATGATGAATTGAACGTCAGTGTAAAGAGGCTCCATTACATTTTCATAGTTAGAGAACTATCTACTTTATCAGGACTAGATAAAAGTATAAAAGATCATATTATAAAGAATATAATCGAATTCTCTCCTTATACTTCTTCGGATCTTTATGATATATTACAAGATAGGATTATAAATGAAAAAGCGTTTAAGCCTAATGCAGTTTCTGATGAAGCAATAAAATTCATATCTGATATACATGGTGCCGATAAAGGAGGAAGCGGTAATGCAAGGCTCGCCATAGAGACATTAGAGCTAGCAGGTAAAATTGCAGATACCGAAAATGCACCTATTATAACTGTTGAACATGCTAAAAAGGCTAATTCAAAAATTAATCCTGAAATGAGCGTTATTACGGATACAATAAAAGATCTAGATTTACACTACCTCCTCCTTTTAAAAGCGATCTCTTCCTTGCATAAAAAACAAGGAGAAGATTTCTTCCCTATGGGTAGAGTTGAAGAAGAATACAGAACCGTAGCATCACTATTAGGTGAAGAGCCCAGAAGACATACACAGATATTTGAATATATTAGAAGGCTAAAACTTATGGGACTAATACTAACTAGACACAGTAGCAAAGGTATGAGAGGAAGAACTACACTTATCTCTTTGCCCATTCCAGTCTCAACAGAACTAGAAGAACTATTAGATGGAGAGATTAAAAGGAGGTTGCAAAAATCACGGCTGAGCTCCTAAATTGTGAAATATTGAAAATACTTTTTATTTTATTTAAAGAAGATGAGATAAATATAACTAAATTATACAAGAAAACAAAAATAAAATATAACAAACTAGAAAAAGATATATTATTACTGAGAGATAAGAACTTGATCGAAGTAATAGAAGGGAGTAAAACTAAAGTAATTAGACTTAATTATTCAAATCCTAAAGTCATAATATTAAAAAACCTGTTTGAGGAATTAGACACTGTATGACAGAAGCAAAAGTAGTAGATATTTCTAAAAAGGAAGTAGTACTAAGAGAGGCAAAAGTTGAAGGATTTATAAAATTAAAAAAAGATACTATTAACCTGATAAAAGAAGGGAAGATTGAAAAAGGTGATGTAATAAATACAGCTAAAGTAGCAGGTTTTTTAGCTGCAAAAAGAACTCCAGAATTAATTCCAATGTGCCACCCTATACCTATAGAGGCTGTTGATATTGATATAAAAATTGAAGAGAACGGATTGAGAGTTATTACATCAGTGAAAGCTCACTATAAAACTGGTGTAGAAATGGAAGCTTTAACAGCTACCTCTATAGTACTGTTAACAATATGGGATATGGTAAAGAAATACGAAAAAGACCCACAAGGACAGTATCCAGAAACAGAAATAAGTAATATTAAGGTATTATCTAAATCTAAGATTTACGACGATAATACCTTTTAGTAGTCTTACCCGTTTTTTTAGCAGGCCATTCACTAACCCTTTTCTCTTCCTCCATTTTTTCGCCAGATAGAATCGAAATTATTTCTTTTTCACCCTCTGTCAATTCGAGCTCTTTATCTAGCTTTTCTTTATACTTCCGATAATATTGTATGAAATACGGAAGAATATCGTCTAATGTTTTAGAGGAAGAATTGTGAAGTTGATAGGATATTTTCCTCGCTAAAGAAGCTAGATTATCTCTACTTTCTTTACTCTTAGCCAATAGCTGGATATATTGTGGAAATTGGTATTTTACCCATTTCGCCTTATAACTAGGTTTCTTCTTCTCTAAAGATGCAAAAGCCGTACCAGGACCCATTAAATCAAAAACGTACGAGAGCAAGTCCCAATCTCCTCTCTTAGCCCTACTTAGAAATATTGATGCACGGCCTAACGCATCATATGCTCGCCATACATCTTCTATTGACTCGTACTGTAAAGGTATATTTTCATCAATCCATCTCATTAATAGCTCATAATCTATTTGAGTACTCGTTGCGGCGTTTTTAGCCTGCCAGTAATACCTTGCCCAAAATATATCTCTCAGGGCCTCAAATGGATCTAATTCTCTATCTTTTTTCCTTACTATTTCTTTTACGGCATCAATAGTGACTTTTCCATAGCCCTCAGCAACACCTTGAAGCATATTTATCGCGTATCTTGCATCACCTTCACTCTGTTCCACTATATAATCTAGTGCATCATCACTGCACTGAATTTTTTCTGATTCACATATTTTCTTCAATATTCGTCTCATGGGATATTTCGTTAACCTCTTTAGCTCTACCATTTTAGCTGCATTCCTAAGAGGTCTTAGAGAGGGATCCCAAGGGTCATTAGCAGTTAGAATTATAGGATATTTTGTCTTTCGGACAAGTTCTAATATTGCCTCTAATGCACCAGCATCTTGTTTAGTATTTATCCCATCTACTTCATCTAATAATATTAATTTGCCGCGTTTACCGAATAGGGATCCAGTGACAGCGGCTTGTTCAGCAATACTCCGTATCTGCACGAGATTCCTTGAATCGCTAGCATTCATCTCTATTAATTCTAAGTTATAGTCCCTAGCTAATGCTTCAGCTATAGTGGTTTTGCCTACTCCAGGTGGACCGTAGAGAAGAACAGCTCTATTCTCAGGGACTTTTCCGCTTATCCAACTCTCTATCCAGCCTTTCATCTCCTTTTTGGCATCTTCCTGATTTTCTATGTCTTGCAAGGATTTTGGTCTATATTTCAAAAACCACTGTAAGGGCAATTATGAACCACCGTATTTTTGTGCATATAATGCTAATTTAGCTAGAAAAGCCGTTAACTGGATCTCGTCATCAGCCCCTTCCATTATTCTAAATTCAACTTCACCTGCATAGTCAACTAAAATTACCTTTAATTCATCTGGTATATTTATTTCGTTCCCTGTAAGTTCCCTATGAACCTGCTTTATTATATCTTCGCCAGATAATCCGTAATTAACTAGTAAGTTTCTTAATTTATCTCTAGCCTGAGAGAATTTCCCTTGAATTGCTAGATTGATCATCTCTCTAACTTCTTTAGGTTGTGCAAGACCTAGAACTTTATACACAGATTCAACTGTAACTTTCCCGTATGCTGATGCAGCCTGGAGTATGTTTATCGATTTTCTCATATCACCTAATGTTATATCATATATTGTTTCCAATGCCTTTTGTTCCACTTCAACTTTCTCGTTCTTAGCAATATACATAAGCCTGCTAACCACATCTTCTTTCTTCAGCGGATAAAACCTAAATAAGGCCGTCCTAGATTGTATGGGTTCGATTATTTTACTCAAGTAATTGCATGCTAAAATAAATCTAGTAGTTTCTGTGTATAATTCCATTGTTCTTCTTAGCGCTTGTTGAGCGTCAGCTGTCATATTATCAGCTTCATCTAATAGAACTACTTTAAAGGGGACCTCCCCTGTCACTATTGTCCTTGCGAATTCTTTAACTTTATTTCTTATTACGTCAATCCCCCTCTCGTCGCTCGCATTTAGCTCTAGGAAATATTGTCTATAATTTTGTCCATATAGATCATGAACTAATGCCAATGCTGCAGTAGTTTTACCTGTACCAGGTGAACCTGAGAAAAGTAAATGTGGCATATTTCTCTCTTTAACAAACTTTTTGAGACGCTCAACAATATCTTTTTGATTAACAATTTCATCAAGACTTTTTGGCCTATACTTTTCTGCCCAAAGGACTTCTTCTTCCACTCTTATCACCTTCTTTTATACTTTCCCATAATAACTCCTTTATCTATTATGTGCCCTTCCATCATTCGTTTTAACTCATCAGCAGTGACCCCACTTTTTTCCGGTAACTCTACATCTAAGGCATAAACATTAAAATAATACCTGTGAGGTGGGTGACTCTTTGGAGGACAAGGCCCCCCATAGCCTACCTTCCCAAAGTCATTAACCCCTTGAATCATGGATGAAACGTTATTAACTTTAGGGACATTTTTAGGCAATTTATTATCCTTTATGTTATATATGACCCAATGAATAAAGGTCCCAGCTGGAGCATCAGGGTCTTCAACTATAATTGCATAGGACTTAGCACTAGGTACCATATCCCACTCAAGGTCTGGAGAAATATCTGAACCGTCACACGTATACTCTTTGGGGATAAAATCCTCATTTTTAAATGAACTACTTTTGACGTTCATAAAGAGAATTGTACAGTATAAAAATAAAACTCTAACTATACTTCTTATTAAGGTAAAATTCTTGCTCCTGATGCCCAGTTTTTGTTATCTTAGCAACTATAACTCCAGTTCCGGTATACGGATCTCTCTTTAATGAAGAGAAGATAGCCCTTTTTGCAAGTTCAGCTGCTTCATCTAAAGTTAGGTCTGGCCTATAACCGTCTTCTATTACACCTATAGCCTCTACCGAACCGGAACCCGTAGCAGTATAGTCTTCCTCAGTAAAATCACCTAAATAATCTAGATTATATAGCCTAGGTTTATCATCTACTCCTCCTATTAATATCTGCACTAAATAGGGAAAATACTTAGAAGTAGATAAAACTGTAGCTAAGTAAGTTGACAAAGCCTTTACAGAAATAGGACGAACACCCGTTATCAAATTATAATGGTATAAATTACGCAAAATATTATAAATATACTGTAAATCAGCTACACTTCCTGCCGTAGTGATACCTATATTATCTGCAATATACAAGACTTTTCTAACATATTTATGCGCCACATAAAATCCTGCACTAGCTCTCCTATCCGCTGCAAGGACTACACCATCTTTAGTTTTTATGCCAACGGTAGTTGTACCTTTTAGAATCTTATTACTAATATCCACGTTCTGCGGTAATTTGTTCATTTAACAAGACCCTGAATAACTAATTACTTTGGTTGCTAATAAATCCAACAATACCTAAAATCCTTTCTGCTATATCAAGGACAACTCCATCTTCATAAGGAAGTCCGCTAATCATTAGACCTATAGGCAGATTATCTACTTTTTCAACAGGTATAGAGATCGAAGGAGCTCCCACTACGTTGAAGATTTCAGTATTACTTATTAGGATATCTCTATATTCTAACTCTTTTCCCACTACATCTGCGATCTTTGGCGCAGGAGCTTTTGTGGTAGGTGATATTAATACATCAACTTTACTAAAAATTTTTATGTATTCTCTGATGATAACATTTCTAATTCTCAACGATTCTACATATTCATATCCTAGAATACTTTTACCTATTTCTAGTAATTTCTTAACATCCTCCGAGTAATTTTGCTTTTGAATTTCAAACCATCTCTTATGATAAGAGTATGCCTCAGATAGAGCTATAGTTTTTCTAACAAAGGAAGCATATTTCCTTATAATCCTATTATCTATCTCTACTATATCATAATAATTAGATAATTTATTTACAAATTTTAGTAAAGTTTTCGATGCAATATCATCACCAAATAGAAATAGCCCTATTTTCGGTTTCCTTTTCGCCTGATATACTAATGGAATCTTATTATCTAGTACAGAATCCAATATTTTAGATAGAAGTTTTATATCCTTAGTTAAAAATCCTACTGTGTCAAAGGTCCAGCTAAAAGGTATTACTCCTTCTGTGGAAATTAATCCAGTAGTAGGCTTAAATCCTATCACTCCGCAAAGTGAAGCCGGTATTCTTATCGAACCCCCAGTATCAGTACCTACTCCTATATCAGCTAAACCTAAGGCAACAGCTACAGCTGATCCACCACTGGAACCGCCGGAGATCCTCTCGGGATCTATTGGATTTTTTGCGGGACCTATTAACGAGGAGGTATTAGTAGCACCCATTGCAAATTCATGAGTATTCGTTTTTCCAATTATCTCGCCGCCTTCATTTAATATCTTTTGTACAATATACGCATTAGTCTCGGGTATATAATGCAAAAATCTAGAACCAGCTGTTGTAGGTAATCCTTTCACATCTATTATATCTTTAATTGCGAACTTTAGTCCGCTTAGTTTCCCCCTTTCTCTTTCTTTAACTCTTTTTATCGTTATAAAGATATTGTATTTTGAATTTAAGCTTTCTAAACTCATCTTCTGTCACACAGAACAATGGTTCTGGTAATTCAATCTCATCTCTCTTCTCCATTATAATATAAATGTTAGATAAAGACATTTTAAAAAAGTTATGCTGTAAATTTTTCTATTCGGGTCTTTCACGCGTCCTTTGCGAATTGTAATACTCTCTGTTAAATTAGTACAATTCAGTGTACAAATACTACAGTATACATAAGATCGTCCTTGGTAAACTAACTTATTAACCCATCATCCTACACTTTTATACGGTTTTATGTATTAATATCACTTATAGTGTATATTTAATGATTATAATCTCACTCTATTTAGACAAATGAAATTCGCAAAAGAAATGTAAACCACTCTTCTATTCAAACGAGTTGATAATTTTTATTTTTCATTTTTAATTAATGGAATTATTTAACGGCTAATAGCTAAATATTTATATTGTTTATACAATTTAGATTTATCATGAAGGCTATTGTTGTCCCTGGGAATAAGCAAGGATATAAACTACAAGAAGTACCAGATCCTAGACCTGCTAAGGATGAAGTAGTAATAAGAGTTGATAGAGCAGCATTATGTTACAGAGATTTACTTCAACTTCAAGGCTTCTATCCAAGAATGAAGTATCCAGTGATCCTTGGCCATGAAGTTGTGGGTACGATCGAAGAAGTAGGTGAAAACGTTAAAGGCTTCGAAGTAGGTGACAAAGTAATATCATTATTATATGCTCCAGACGGGACATGTGAATATTGTAAAATAGGCGAGGAAGCTTATTGTCATCATAGGCTAGGCTACTCAGAGGAACTGGATGGCTTTTTTGCAGAAAAAGCTAAGATAAAAATAACGAGTTTGGTAAAAGTGCCAAAAAGTGTATCTGATGATAATGCAGTTCTAGTACCTTGTGTCACTGGAATGATTTATAGAGGAATTAGAAGAGCAGGCGGAATAAGAAACGGGGAGTATGTTCTTGTTACCGGTGCAAGCGGTGGAGTAGGAATTCACGCTATTCAAGTAGCAAAAGCACTAGGGGCGAAGGTTATAGGGGTAACTACCTCTGAAGAAAAAGCAAAAGTAATTAGGCAATATGCGGACTACATAATCGTAGGTAATAAGTTCTCGGAAGAAGCTAAAAAAATAGGTGACGTAACACTAGTTATAGATACTGTAGGTACGCCAACCTTTGACGAAAGTCTGAAGTCGTTATGGATGGGTGGAAGAATTGTACAAATAGGAAATGTTGATCCTACTCAATCCTATAATTTAAGGTTAGGATATGTTATCCTTAAAGATATAAAAATAGTAGGCCATGCGTCAGCAACCAAATACGATGCTGAACAGACTTTAAAACTTGCTGCTGAAGATAAAATAAAACCGGTTATAGCTGGTACAGTATCTCTAGAAGAAATAGACAAAGGATATCAAATGATAAAAGATAAAAATAAGATAGGTAAGGTGTTAGTAAAACCATAAATGGTATTATAAAATATAATTTACTGTGAGAATAAAATTTACATCAATAAAAATTCCGTCTAGTCTAATTCCTCATAGTAAGAATGAATATGACCAAGTTAAAGAGGTTTCTGAGTATATATATGAGATTATCCAAGGATCAGATACTACGGATATAATTATCGATGATAAATTACTTTTTATATACTCTATGTTTACAAGCAAGTTATTAGAGAACGTGGTAGAGAATTCCTTTTTCTACGTTTATGGTCTTAAGGGCCATAAATATTTATCAGGCGATATGACTACGGTTTTAAGTGAATTAATCACATACTCGACACTGTTTTCCCTCTACGAAGTGAAATTAAACAACATAATCCCGTTTAGAACCGTTAAGTATCTCGGTACTATAGCAGACGCTGTTATAAACTTAGAGGAAGAAAGAAAGCTGGCTAAGGAATTAGAAACAGAAAATGGCCTATTATTCATAAATATAAGAGCTTCTATGACTCATAGGTCTTATATTCTAGTAGATAAGATTTGGAAAACTTTACTTAACATTGAACTCGTTAGATACCCAGATAATTATGGATTAATTTCTATAATAACACGAGAAAAAGAAAGTATTAAGGAGGCATTTGTATTTATAACTCCCGAGTGAGGATGATCCACTTGGATTGTAAAAACTTAACAAAATCTTTAGTAGAGCTATGGATAGGGAATTCTAAGGAGACAGAGAAATTATCAAAAGAGTGTATGGATTCCTTAAAGGATGAAATACATGAACTTAGAGAGAAAATAAAACAAATTAAAAGAGAAGTAGAAAGTAATTATTTACTCCCTGAGCTCCTTAGAGATAATGGGATAACGTCTCAAGATTTACTAAAATTAGCCTTATATGAATTATCAAGAAGAATGTATATCTTTAGCGGTGCTAACATTAGCAAAGAAAGATCTAATCTAAAATATATGTGGGTAGACCTAGGATTTAAAAAAATAATAAAGGCTTTCTGTGAAGATTGTTACGGATATTTATCCGTCCAACTTGACAACGGGTTTATAATAATGGTTGACGGTGTGATTTACGCAGAATTCTTTAAAACTGATGAAAATAACGCGGTAGACCTGATCTTAGATACTATTAAATCTCGTCGCGGAAAATAAGTGAGCGAATTTGCGTGGATCCAAGAGCGTTTACTTTTTATACTTTATTTTATGTTTGTTTTTTGCTGGGCCCGTAGCTCAGCCAGGTAGAGCGGCGGGCTTTTAACCGTGGGTCGCGGGAAGCGACCCGTAGGTCCCGGGTTCAAATCCCGGCGGGCCCGCGCTATTTATTTTCTACTTAAGATCATTATTATCCCCACATATGCTAAATATCCGAAAATGATCAATATTATTCCAAAATTTATTACCTTTATAAAGATCGGAGATAAATTAATAGCACCTATATTTATTTTAAAATTAAAAAATATAATAAGAAACGAAAGATAAATTACAGATATAGAACCTACCAATAAAAGTAAACCTAATAATTTGACTTTAAGCCCGTAGGTTATATCCATAAATTATATCCCTCGCTGCATATCTCACTGCTTGTGCGGATGAATATTTAGGAGCCCAGCCCAACCGTTTTATCTTTGTTACATCTAATAACATAAATCTAACATCCCCTTCCCAACCTCTACCATCTCCTCTATCTACATACTCATGAACTGGAACTAGGCCCATTTCTTCCTCTATAATCTGAGCTATTTCATTCACTGTTATCCAATCTTCATTACCTATATTAAATGCATCGTATGTTTTTTCGGACTTTTTTTCTAGTATCCTAAATGCACTAATTGTATCGGTTATGTATATATAACTTTTCCTTTGTTTACCGTTACCTAAAATTTCTAATTTATTAGGATTTTTACGTAATTTTTCAATAAAATCCTTTATCACTCCATGAGAAACCCTTCCACCTGTAACGTTCGCTAATCTAACTGATATACCTTTAATTCCATATATCCTCGAATAATACTCCACTAACTGTTCACCAACTAACTTGAAAATACCATAATTAGAAATCGGCTTTAACTCTGCGCTTTCAGGTGTTGGTATTTTATCTGTTTCTCCATAAACTGTTGAGGATGAGGCAAATATGAAAAGACTAACATCGTTACGTCTAGCTAGCTCTAACACATTAAAGGTAACTTCAACATCCCTACTAAAATGTTCAAATGGATCAATCATTGAAGTTCTTACATCTGGATTAGCCGCTAAATGATACAATATACTTCCTTTAGGTATCCTCAAACTAAATGCGGATTTATCCCTTAAATCGATCTTAAGATATTTTGCCTGATTATTAATATAGTTACCATTGGAAAAGTCATCTATCACTATGACCTCGTTCTTCTCGCCTACCAGATGATCGACCAAGTGTCCACCAATATATCCTGCTCCTCCAGTAACTACGTAACTCATTTACTAGTAAATTAGATATTTAATATTTTAAGCTAAGCTTTAGGGATAGCTCACGGTTCCACATTATGTATTGTAATATTCCTTATCAAATTAGAATAATTAAGTAGACAAATGATATAACTCGTGTAAATTTATTCTAGATAACATAAATTATAATGTCATTAATACGCGCTTTTATACACTGCCTTATGTTAATATTACTTAACTCATCATTAATAATTAAAACTACATTTCTTTTAACGAGATAAATATAACTTATAAAGGAGACTTACATCGCCCTCAAGCTTCATAGAGCTACCACTTAATAAAATTAAGACTAGTACAACTATTGAATTTATAATAGCGCGGGCCCGCCGGGATTTGAACCCGGGACCTACGGGTACCTCCTCTACCTGGCTCTATAAGTTAAGAGCCCGCCGCTCCACCTGGCTGAGCTACGGGCCCAGCAAAAAACAAACATAAAATAAAGTATAAAAGATTTACTAAATAAATTAAGGGAATGAGAGTACATCAAGATTATAAGCAAAAATATTTGTAAGTTTTACATTTAAAATTAATTTTATAATAAAATTAAGATAATTATTTAAGTCGATTCAGCTCTTCGTTTATCATCTTAATAATCTTATATTTACCATATTTCTTCTTAACTACGAGTAATCCGGCTATTCCTGTTGAAGGATGTATCTTGTCTTGGTATACTTCAGGTTCTAAACCTAATTCTGAAGTAATTTTGAGTATTACATTAAAATCTATTTTTTTATTTTGAACTTTTTTTATTTTTCTACCCTTATTCCTACTAGGTGCCAAGAAGTAGGCTAACCATATAGCTATCTTTTCTCCCTTATAGTCTCTTAAACTCATTCCTTAATTAGCACCGCGTTAATAACTCCATCTTGGCCTGGCCTAGAAGTTACTTTCGCTTTTCCAATCTCAGTCTGTACTATCGTACCTTTTACTATTATACCTCTTCTCGCATATTCTCTATTTGCAGGAGTCTGAAGTACGTTAAGAATCTTTACTTTTTTAACTGTCTTAGCTTGGGGATCTATTACGTTTGCGTAAGACGCATATGCTAATCTAACCTTTATGTTCCCTCCTAATACTCTCTCTTTTACAATTACGTCCTTATCACTCAGCTTCGTCTCAGTAGCAGGAGAACCTAACTCATATTTTCTCTTATCTCTATGCTTATGTTTTAACCCACCTGTTATTTTTCGAAAATCATTACCCTGAAAATATCCCATACGATGTAGTATTAAAGCCGTGAAATATAAAGTTTAGGCTCCGAAATTCCTTTTTCTTCTCTGATAGGATCTTATTGCACGCCATAAATCTATTTTTCTAAAGTCGGGCCAATATGCTTCTACGAAGAATAATTCTGAGTATGCTATATGCCAGAGTAAGAAATTACTTATCCTAATTTCACCAGAAGATCTTATGACTAAATCAATATCGTCTAACTCACTATCATATAAGTATTTCTTAAAGGTTTCTTCATTTATTTGATCAGATGATATTTTCCCTAACCTATTATCATCTAAGATTTTTCTCACAGCATCTAGAATTTCCTGTCTACCACCATAACATATAGCTAAAGTAAGCCTTCGTTTATTATAATTCTCTGTCCTTTTGCCAAGTTCATTGATCAGATCCATTACTTCTTGAGGAATTTTTTCTAGCTTACCTATGGCTCTGACTTTAACTTCATACTTATATATTATATCACCATCTAATAGTTCCTCTAGCCCTGCTTTTATGTATTTAAAAATTGTCGATAATTCCATGTTTGTTCTTTTATCACAATTTTCTGTAGACAGTGCAAATACTGTAATATTTTTTACACCCATATCTAGGAGCCAAATGAGAACTTCTCTTAATTTTTTGTAACCATTTTCATAAGCATCTCTAATAGAGAGACTATTAGATCTCGCCCATCTTCTGTTCCCATCTGGTATAATACCAACATGTTGGGGAAAAGGTCCTTTTTTTATTTCTTCCCACAATATATGTTCATATATCTTGTAAATTGGCGAAAGAATAAAATTTTTTAAGCTTTCTTTGAACATAATTCTTCTATCGCTGATACATACGTATTTATTGATATAAATATTTCTTCCAACGATATGTGTTCATAATCTGTATGTTCAAGTTTTGAATCCCCAGGTCCATAATTGACAATATCACTCGTTATTACGCTTAGTATATTCATATCACTAGTGCCATATTTTCTAGTTAGAGAAGGCTTAATACCCTGTTTTATTAACCCTCTCATTATAGATTTAACCAGGTTTGAATTAGTACTAACCTTTACGGGTGGGATGTCTTCCACAATAACAATTTCACAGTCCTTGAATACGTCTCTGATCTTAAGTAATAGATCTTCCTTTGAAGATTTGACTGAATACCTTATATCAAAATGTACTACTCCGCTAGAAGGACTTTTATTAATATACTCTCCTGCATGAAATATTGTAGGAATTATTGATGGTATATCGTACGATTCAGGAAACTTGCTTACTCGAAGAATTTTATCTGCTATGTTAACAATTAAATTTGAATTAGCTGATGAAGAATGCTGCGGCTTATCACTGCATTTAATATCTACATGCAAAACTCCTCTGTACTCTACTACGATCCCTGAAGTATTAGAAGGTTCGCCCACTATTATGTACTTATACCTTTTACCGGTACTAACTAATTCCCTAGCTCCTTTACTCTTATTTTCTTCATCGGATAAGGCGGCAAAAGAAATAGAGTATCCTTTATCATTTAATATTGATGTCGCCATTAGCATTGCTATTAACGGACCTTTATCATCAACTGCTCCTCTTCCGTATATAATTCCGTTTTCATCTCTAGGCTCTATATAACCAGGCACAGTGTCGACGTGAGAGACTAACAGGATATCAGAATCCTTACCTAGATAGTAAGAATTAGATGAAGTAACTCTTAGTTCTAGGTTAAGCTCTTTTGAAACTTTTTCAAAAAACGATAATGCTTTATACTCCTCTCCTGATGGTGTATATATTTTTAAAAGTTCAAGAAGTAACTCTTTGACTCTCGGTTTTAAGTAATCCTTCTCTAATCGCATTTGCTGCTACCTCCATGTCATCTTGAGATATTACGTAGGGAGGCAATAATCTAATTACCGTAACCCCAGCTTTTAGTACAAGTACTCCATTATCTTGAGCAACTTTTAAAGTAGTTGCAGGAGGAAACCTAGAATCTATACCTATCATAAGTCCTTTACCCCTTATTTCTTTAACAGATTTCAGATCTGCTAATTTGTCCTTTAGTATCTTCATAAAGAGTTCGCCCTTATGGTATGCTTGTTCTGGCACTTTATCGTCATATAATACCTTACATGCTGCAGTTACTGCAGCCATTGCTAATGGATTACCTCCAAAAGTACTACCGTGATCACCTTCTTCTAATTTGCCTGCAATCCAGTCAGGTAAAAATAACGCACTCACTGGAAATCCTCCGCCTATTGCCTTTCCAGCTGTAAGTAAATCTGGTACAATACCATAATGTTGATATGCCCATACTTTGCCTGTTCTCCCAAAACCAGCTTGGACTTCGTCTACAATAAGTAAAGCCCCAACTTTTTCAGTAACTTCTCTCAATGCTCTCATAAAATCTTGTTTGGCTGGAATAACTCCGCTTTCGCCTTGTATTGGTTCTACTATTACTGCTGCTGTCTGTTCATCTATTTTAGATAATTCATTAATATCGTTAAAATTGAGGAATTCAACAGGTGAAACTAATGGTTCGAATGGTTCTCTGTACTTTTTATTCCAGGTGACCGAGAGAGATCCAGAAGTCCTTCCGTGAAATGCGTTTTTGAAAGCAATAATCTTTTTTCTACCCGTTATTTTTCTGGCCGTTTTAAGTGCCGCCTCAACGGCTTCCGTACCGCTATTAAGTAAGATGATATTATCCATATTATCTGGTTTTATTTTATCTACCATACTAACCATTTCATCCTTGATAGGCGTAGAAAAAGAATTGGAGAGAGTAATAATCTGATCCATCTGCCGCCGCAAATAATCAACTACTATCTTGTTCCTATGACCTAGAAAAGCTACACCTATTCCAGTATGCATATCAATGTATTTTTTACCGTTGATATCCCATACATATTGTCCCTCTCCTTTAACTATCTTTAGTCCTCTATCCCCATAAAGTTGGATTAGTTTCATTTTTTAACCCACTCCGCTATTTTTTTAACTAAAAACTGTGACACATTAAAGTTATTTACGCGAACGGTATTTTTATACTCAGGTACACCGTTAACCTCATTAACTATATATCCTCTTTCTTTATCTTCAAAAATATCTATTCCTAGAAAGAATCCGCCTATAACTTCCTTTACCTTTAGGGCTAAGTCTTCTAATTCATCATCAATCTTAAGGGGCTCTGCTCTGGCTCCTAACGCTGTGTTGGTTTTCCAGTTTCTCTCATTAACCCTATAAATTCCTACTGGTGCCTCATCTCCGATAACAAATATTCTTATATCTCTACTGGGCTTTTCTACGAACTCTTGTATAAAGTAAGCATACCTATACTGCGATGATGTATATTCTTGGTACTCAAGTAAGCTCATTAGTGTATCTTTATCGTTAGCCTTAGCTACCATTCTTCCCCAACTTCCCTCAATAGGCTTTACTACTACAGGGTAGCCTAATTTCTCTGTTGATTCTAAAGCTTTTTCTCTAGAAAAAGTGATAAGTGTTACAGGTATTTTGATATTATGCTTGTTCAATAATGCTAATGTATAAAGCTTATTTTCACATTTATTTAACGTAGTAGAATCATTTATCACCTTATAGTTATATCCTTCAAATATTAGGGATGTTAATATAGCTCGAGCATGACTGGTATTTCTCTGAATGATAACATCTGCTTCCAGATTTAAATTAGAGCTATCACCTAAGAAAGTATAAAAATCTTTAGTAAAAATTGGCACTACACTATGACCCAGCTTCTTGGCTTCTTCTATTAAATTTCTCTCCTCCCATCTTACTAGATCATATGATACCCCTAAAATCACTCTCCCCAATCCTCTCCTACCTGCTCAGCTAATCTCACTGATAGGCGGCCATTATCGTTAAAAACTTCTAGTTGTGCGCCACATTCATGTTCAATTATTTCGCCAGGTAAGGCGTCATCTGGTATTTCTACCGGATTGCCACATATCGGACATTTTGCGGTTACCATTTGGGATCAAGGTATTCCATATGAGTTTGTAGTTGATAAGTTTTTATGATAATCAGTGGTTTGAAATTAAAACCATACACGTAATACAATTGTGCTAGTTGTACTTATAACACCTTGTAAACTTCTTATCTCATCTATCGTTTTATTGATAGCAGCAATATTATTTCCTCTAACTAAAGCTAAAATATCATAGTCTCCAGTGGTTTCATAAACAGTTTCAACGCCTGATATTTTTACAATTTTCTTAGATATTTCTGGTGTAGGAATTTGCGGTGCAGTTTTTACCATGACTATAGCCCTGATTTCATTTTCTAGTTCATAGTCTATCGTAAATCTTTTTATGATCCCAGCCTTAATTAGCCTCTCTATTCGTTTTCTCGCAGCAGCTTCGCTTATTTTTAATTCCCGTGCAATGCTAGTATACGATGTCCTCGAATTTTTACGTAACATTTCTAATATTTTTATGTCATTTTGATCTATCTCTACCATTACTCTATCACCGTACCATTACCGTTTAAAGCGTTATTTATTGCATTTTTTACTAACCCGTTACTTATTATCACTCTTTTTACACCTCTTTCCACAGCTTCAGTGCTCATAAGAAGTTTCCTGTTCATTCCAGGGCCGACTTTTGCAACAAGTTCCTTAGCTTCACTTACCGTTAGATGATGAACAACATTATTGTCTATAATTACACCATCAACGTCTGTTAAAATAATTAAACTCTCAGCTTTTAATGAACTTGCTATGCTAAATGCCATCTGATCACCGTCAACGTTCAGTAGCGAATTTTCTTGCGGATCATACGCTAAAGGAGAAAATATTATAACATTAAAAATGCTTAAAATTGAACTTAGTACTGTAGTATTAACTTCTTTAATTTTACCTGTATAACCACCTTCTATAATTCTTTTTCTCCCCCTGTCATCTATTATTATTATTTTCTTTTTCCTCTCAGCTATTACCGTCTTACCGTCAGCTCCGGTTATAGCTATTGCAGGTGTATAGGAAGATATCTTTGAGAGGGCTTGTCTAGATATAAAGCTCATAGCCATGATAAAAACTTCTAGTTCTTCTTTCGTAGTATATCTACTTCTTATCCCTTCAGGTGAAGTTACAAATTTAGGCTCTATACCTAGTTTTTTAGAAAGTTCTGTTACTTGATCTCCCCCTCCGTGAACAAAAATTAATTTAGAATCCTGATTGGATGTAATAAAGTTAACAATACTATTTATAAGACCTTCAAAATTATTTTTTATAACCCTTCCTCCAGCCTTTACCACTATCATACTAAGCAGGCCTCAAAGGAGGAATTTTTAATCCTTCAGTCTCGTCAAACCCTTGAGAAACATTAAAAGCCTGAACTGCTTGTCCCGCAGCACCTTTCATAAGGTTATCTATAGCCGAAAACATCGTAATCCTACCCAGTCTGTCTTCTATTGCAAAACCAATATCGACATAATTACTTCCGATCACATATTTAGTATCAGGATATGGATGAATATTCCCTCTTATAACTCTAACAAATTTTCTATTCCTATAAAAGTCGACCACCTTTTTCCAGAATTCTATTTCGGTAATATTTTCGGACAACCAGCCATGAACTGATGCTAAGGCCCCTCTTACACTGCTTACAGCATGAGGGATCAAACTTATTTTTACTTCTTTATTTGCTAAGAGGCTTAATTCCTGTTCTGCCTCGGCAGCATGCCTATGGCCATCTGCGTCATAAGGCCTTATGGCATTCTGCCTCTCAGGATGGTGACTCCCTTCCGAAGGTTTAGCACCGCCTTCGCTGCTAGATACTTTTACATCACTTATTAATTTATAGACCTCTAATACTCCTGACTTAACTAGAGGAGCAGCGGCTAATATTGTAGCTGTAGCGTTACAGCCTGGCGAGGCTATTAATTTTGATCCCTTGAGCTCATCATAATGAAGTTCTGGAATACCATATACCGATTTTTTAAGTAAGTCTGGATAGGGATGATCATATCCATACCACTGTTTATATTTTTCTGGGTCTTTTAATCTAAAGTCAGCACTCAGGTCTATTACTTGTAAATTCATCTCTAACAACTTAGGAACATAATCAATAGAAACTTTATGGGGGAGCGCTAGAAATACGGTATCAGCTTTATCCCCTACTTTGTCCCATGAAAACTGAGAGAAATTAATAGAATAGAAACCTCTTAAATTTGGATGAACTAGAGATAAAGGTTTTCCTGCATATTCCCTCGAGGTAACATAAGTGACTTCAACTTTTGGGTGAACTGCAAGTAGTCTTAATAGTTCACCGCCCGTATAACCAGAGCCGCCTATAACTGCTACTCTTATCATCTACTAGTGAAAGAGTAGAATGAATTATAAATATTTCGATTACGAAAATGAAATCGTGAGTACTAATACTGACGAACTTAAGAAATTTCTTGAGGCTAAAATTGCTGAACTTAAAAAGGAATTAGAGTACTACGAGTACTTATACAGTATTCTAGAGACGGAGGGTTATAAGAATATTATTAAAGGAAATAAAGGAACCGCCGATGTAATTAAAAACAATAGGGGCGAAATAGTAGCTGAAATTTATTATACCCCACCGCTAATGAGAATCTTGTTCAGAGGAAAAATAAATATGAATAAAACTTATGCTAACGTGATAAACAAAATCTTAGAAATGGAAAAAAATAGAAGTAAAATTGAATACGAGGTATCCTTAGAAAAAGATGAATTACGTGAAATTATTATCGATAACGTTAAAGATGAGCTAACCTATAATAAGATAAAAGCAGGACTACAGTCTATACTAGAAAGATTAAGTTACTAACTTGTTTTCTGAATTATGCATTTGTAAGGGTATCTAATTTTATCACAAGTGATCGTGGATCTCCTATAAATCTGATTACTGCCTCACCGCGCCCTAGAAAAGTCAATTGACGATAGATCTCATCTTCACTGATATTAGCGAACCTTTTCATCTCTTCCCAAAACTTTTTATCACCATTATTCATAAATAAAAGCAAACCACTATTCTCTAAAAATATATCTGAAAGTTCACCTAAATCGTAAATATTTTGAGTAGCCATCATTAACATTATTCCATATCCTCTACCCCTCTTTATAATATCAGCCACCAAGGAATAGTTCTCGTTCTCGGACTTCAGAATAGTCCACGCCTCATCAATTACTAATGAAATTTTTAACTTATCATCGGCTATATTATACTTATCCAATATCTTTATTAATATCGAGTATATTACGAATCTTCTCAACTCTTCTGATTTTATAAGAGATAAATCAATAACATATATAGAGTCGTTTATCTTTTCTACTAAAGATGACCCTTTAGATTCTATGTCAATAGATTTTATCTTATTTATAATTTTAGCTAAATAGATTTTAAATTCGTCTGTTATATCTAGTTCATTTATTAGTTCGATTATGTTATCCCATGAAGGATGCTGATATTTATGTAATGCATCCAATATAACTTTATACAATATTGATGAGGAATACTTATCAAGCCTGAAAGAATTTGTAATTATATTCTCTATTTGAGATGCATATATACCGTAATTAGCCTTGTTTTCTGCGGACAGTAAGTCTAAGCTATAAAGTAAGGGATTTAGGACTATTGGTTTAATTCCATAATTTTTTAATCTAAGTTTTATATCATTTTTCACATCAAAAAATAGTACCGGAATTTGATATAATGTATTTATTTTTACACCAGTTGAAATTAAAAACTCGGTTTTACCTGATCCAGTTGGACCAATAACTAGTGTATGAGGATTCATTGTTGTATTTAAGTTCCAAAAGATAGGTCGTGAAGATTCTATTTCTCTTCCTAGATATATTCCTTCTGAGATTAGCCTATAATTGGGAGATTTAGGAAACGAAAAGGTAGTTAAATAAGGAACCTGAGTTGGAAATCCAATCTTTTCCTTAGCTCTAATTACTCCGCGGTCTAGGTACTCTTCAATTTCATATCGACTAGCTAGCCTTGCCTTTATCCCTATACTTTCAAGCCCTTTTCTTAACAAGTTTGCTTCAGCTAGAGACTCTTCTCTACTTTCGGCGGTAATTATAAAATAAACTACGTATTGAAATGGGGGTTCACCTTCGCTTATTCTCTTTATCATCTCTTGGACTAGAGATAATTCGTTTTTCGCTTTTTCATTAGATGGATCTGATTCTATTATAACCCTTAAATTCTGTGCCTTTCTGAATAAATTTTCTAAAAATTTATTCTTATCTAATCCCTTTTTCTGAAAAATTATATCAACGTTATTTACTATATCTAATACTTTATGAAACGATACTATTTTAGACCTTAAACTCTCATTGGTGAAATCTCTATAATCAAATGGGATATCATCGACTATCAGAAAAGCCTTAAAGACACCATTAATAGTAAGAATCCCGTTCTCGATTGAGTAGTTATTATTACTTTGTTTTTTGAATAAATTGAAAAAATTCAATTTACCTCTGAAAAGTTTCATTATTAAATTAGGTTCTAATAATATTAATGAAACTAAAGCTAGAACCAAGAATATTAGATTCCTTGAAAAGATAGATAGAAAGAGTAACAATATAGGAACTATTATAAGATGTTTATTTTCCATAATATTATAGTTTTTATAAGATTAGACAGACACCAACGAAAGTATGATGAAATTTTAAAGTTCGATATTAGCATGAATTTGTCTCAGATCTTCTTCTGTTTTGCCTAATTTGACCATTAACTCGGCGACTATACCGTCTAAAAATATCTGTGTAGTATCCTCAAAAAGTGTACCTAAAGGGGCTAAAGGTTCTGTGATCCCTAAAATTTGTCTTGCAAAGTAGTCTTCATTAACAGAGTACTTAGTCCTACCAGGTACTTCAACTACTATATCCGAGAGTTTTGCTATAGGACTATCAGCATAGCTAGTAATGGTTATAAGTATCGCCTTTGCCTCTTTTGCAGCCTCAGCTGCTGTTAATATTAATTTAGTCCTACCTGAGCCAGAAATAGCAATAGCTATATCTTTCTCCCCTATAGCGGGTACTATAGTATCACCTAAAACATATGCGTTATAACCTAAATGAAGAAGCCTCATTGCAAAAGCTCTACCAACCAACCCACTTCTTCCTGCTCCCATTACAAGAATTTTACCGTTCTTCTTATTATGATACATGTCTACTAAAGCATCAATCATTTTTTCGACTTGATCATGCTTTATCATATTTGCGGAACGTATTATAAATTCAGCTATATCGAACATAGTTTTTATACTCATGGGGGCTTGAAGAAGAGATGAGGAAGATGAAGACAAATTTTTTCTCCAAGTAGATTATATACACAATTGCTTTAAAACATTACTTCCGCTAAGTGACAGATATTATTTATTTGTAAATGTTAAAACTTATTATACATGTCCACAACAAGATGGATTCCTAAATGGAAAATAATCCAAATAACTTCTGAAAATAAAAACGTAGAAGTATGCTTTGATGAAGTAAGCCAATTGTATGCGTGTCCAATTTGTACACCCATATGTAAAAAAGGAGGAATACCTGATTACGGGGCATATTTTTTTACTATAGATGACCTTAAGGATCACCTAGAAGCTCATAAAGAATCATTATGGAACAAAAAGTCTAGAGAAGAGGAAGAGGAAGAAGATGAAAAAGTTAGGGTAGAAGAGGAAGAGGAAGAAGATGAAAGCCAAGAGTAAAGTTATGATTATCGGGAACTTTACATTAGATCTAGGAATATCTGAAAAGGAGCAACTCGGCGGGCCTCCACTATATTCAGGATTCGCGATCTATATGTTAGGAGGAGTACCCCTAATATATTCTTCAATAGAGAAGAGTCATTACCATTTAATTCCACATTTTTTGCAAAAAACAAAATTATTCTATTCGAACTCGATCCCCACTTTTGAGTTAATCTACACTAATAAAGGCAGGGTTTTGATACTGAGAAAAAAACCTGAAAAAGGAATTCCTATTAACAATATCGATTATAAAGATCTAGATGGTGTACTGGTTAATCCAGTATGTGGCGAAGTAAACGAAATACCTTCTGTCAACAAACCTTTAGCTTTAGACCTTCAAGGTTTTGTACGTTCATGCAGAGAAAACGAACAAGTTGAAATAAAACCTACTCAGTTTAACATTAGGGTTTCAAGTTCTTATAATCTCAGGATACTTCACGCTAATTATGAAGAAATAGATAGTTCTAAGATAAGTATAGGTAAAGTTTTAGAGATGGGATTTAGAGAAGTTTTAGTATCTTATGATGAAGACGGATTTATAGTTTACTCTAAATCTGAAATCAATAAATATAGACCGTCTAGAATTGGAGATTACAAAGTAGGTACTGGTGACGTCCTTATTTCAAGTTACTTTCTATATAGATTAAATAACTTCTCTATTTCTGAAGCCACACAGATGTCAGGGGAGTTTGTAGAATGGTTTAGCAATGAAGGACATCATCTATTGTTTCACAAATATTGAGGTTTTTCCATTTTCCCAACCTACCACAAAAATGTAATTTTTCTAGACTAGAGTCACTAAAATCTTCTTTATTACTATCCTCTAACACAGCATCCCTAATAACCCTGTATCTAAAACTCCTTATCTCCTCTTTCTTCAGCACTCCTCTTCTTTTCAGATCACCATATATTCTATCCCAAGAAGGAATCTGTGCAATAAAAGGAACAAGGATATAGTAAACATCAAAAAAATCACTAAGCCAATCAGCGATTATTACGTGAGAATATAGCACACCTTTATCGCCATCTATTATTACATTACTATCTCTCTTTGTTTTATTTGTAGTTAGAATAGCTTCGACGAAACCTATACTCCTTCCTTTCTTCAAACCTAATAGATAAGGAGGAACAGTAACGTAAACTTCTGAAGCCCTTATTACTTGTCCGTTGTTCAAAATAAACGTCTTATCCCCTTTGAAGTTAAACGTAGTAGATAATCTAACTTTAGCTTTTTTATATAATTGTTCTAGCACTTGTTTCATATTTTGTATAAAGTACACCTTACTGCCTTTGAATGTAAGCCAATCAGGGAGTCCCGAAACACCAAGCTTTTCTGTTAAATAATCCTCTTTTCTTGAGCTTACGCTGAGACTTACTTGTCTATGCTCTAAACCTTGGAATAGATTACATTCAGATTTAAGTAAAGGAGGATAAAGAGGAATGTCATAGCCTTCTATTTCTTCATAAGCTAAAATTCCGCCTATTTTATTTTGAGCTTCAACGAGAATGCTATCTTCTAACTTAGATGCTAAGAGGAGCCCAGCCAAGCCACCGCCTAAAATTAAGTTCACATTTTCATACTAATACACCAGACGATAAAATTCTATCCCATCTGCTATTGAAGACTCCTTCTACGTACTCATCTTTTACTTGCCCACCATCTATTACTTTTTTAATTAAGTCATTTATATCTACACCTGGTGGGACCTTAACCCTTTTACCATTGTATTCTAGTTCTACATATTCAGCTAACAAATCGTTCTCGAACACAAAAAACACCTTATGCTCCCTTAAATAGTCAATTACTTCCTTACTAATGAGCACATCATCACTGTTATTAACTATAATCTTCAACATA
This sequence comes from Stygiolobus caldivivus, assembly GCF_019704315.1. NCBI lineage: Archaea > Thermoproteati > Thermoproteota > Thermoprotei > Sulfolobales > Sulfolobaceae > Stygiolobus > Stygiolobus caldivivus. The sequence goes on from NZ_AP024597.1 coordinate 1,875,511, forward strand.
TCACTTTTATCCTTACACCAAACTAGATTTATAAACCGTGTTGAAAAGTAATATCAAGTGAAATCCTTTTTAGGTTCAACAATTGCCCAGGGGAGTGGAATATTAGCCTATACATCAACTATTCAGGAAGCTGAGAGGTTAAAAGAAGAATTTAAAATTATATTTAGAGAATTTTCCATAAAAATTCTAAATTTAAGCAGTATTGAAGAAAGATTAGTTGCAATTAACCTTGATCCTGATCTTGCGGATTTTAGAGAAGGCTACGTTATTGCGATAGGCATATAAAGCAAAAAATCATAATTCTAAGTGGGCCCGTAGTCTAGCCTGGTTAGGACGCCGCCCTCACAAGTGAAAACTGAGTACGGCGGAGGTCCCGAGTTCAAATCTCGGCGGGCCCATTGTAGGGGGACATCTCCTTACTACCCCCTAATACTTTTATCTTTCAATTTCTCGTAGATTTCAACGAAGTCAATTAAGGAACCAAGATGTAGAAGAAAAGTTAAAAAGTTTGAATAGTAAATAAAAATAATATTGATAGGAGTAATATACAAATAATATCTGGGAGTTAATAAAAATCTTTTCACACAATCTTTTCCCTTAGTGTGCTAAGCTCGTTTTCAAACTTACTTACCCATTGTTTAGTATACTTGTTCACCAAGTTGTTCAGCAAGCAGATCTTGAAATAGTGTCCCTTAAACTTCCCGTTGCATATAAAGAGTATATCTGGTTAGGCGTAACGGTAAAGAGGCGTTAGTTAGTGAGTCACTCTTTAAGCCGCTATGAATCCTTACCAGTAATGATAGTATCTGAAATTTATTTTTTGCAAAACGAAGGGATCTTTGCTGTCTTCTTTCAATTCAACATAATTTCACGGTAAAAATTAACAAGTTACTAATACTTAGATAAGGCGTTTTAGTAACTATAATACGTGGCGTAAAGTGATAGAAAACAAGGCGCTATAAATATAGGGATATAATAAGGGAAAGGAAAGGTTGATATTATGTCTATAAATCGGAAATGGTGAATGGCGAGATAAGGGAAATTTACGTTTCATGAATAAAGGTTAATTTTTAGTTACATTTATTATGAAAAAGACTATAAAATTCTCTACTCAAGATACGATATTTTGATTAGAACGATTAAACTTAAGATGGAGAAAGTATATTTCTCCATATAATATTATCCTAGAAGAATCTTATAGATAATCAAATACGCCGGGGGCGGGATTTGAACCCGCGCGTGGTTGCCCACACTGGCTAACTGACTGTGGCTCCAGGCCAGCCCCTTAGTCCGCTCGGGCACCCCGGCACGCCCATATATGTTATAATAAGGACATATATAAAATAATTTGTGCCTAATAAGAAATAGTGTTTCTTTTAAATAAGTTGAATTTCAATGTATACGTCATCAGGTACTCTGACTCTCATCAACTGCCTCATAACTCTTTCATCAGCAGTTATATCAATTATTCTCTTATGTATTTTCATCTCCCAATGTTCCCATTTCTTCTTGCCTTCGCCATGAGGTAATCTCATTATAGGTACTTCCATTCTAGATGTGGGCAAAGGTATCGGACCGCTCATCTGTATTCCGGTTTTTTGAGCCATAGTTTTTATTTGATTAACTACAAAGTTCAAATTATCTATGTTAGTACTCCATAATCTAATCCGAGCTTTTGAAGGCATAAAAATTCACCAAAATTAAAAAACTTTACTTAATATCGATCTTTTTAGGCTTTACATCTGTTATTACTCCTACTCCTACCGTCTTACCCATATCTCTCATTGCAAATCTCCCTAGAGCTGGGAATTCTCTAAATTTCTCCACACATAAGTCCTTTATTGGAGTAAACTTAACTATCGCAGAATCACCAGCTTTTACGAATTGCGGATTTTTCTCCGCCTCTTTGCCAGTCTTCGGATCAATTCTTGATGTTATTTCGCTAATTCTACATGCAACGCTCGCTGTATGTACATGTAGAACTGGAGTATATCCTACACTAACTGCAGTAGGATGCCATATAACAATTATCTGCGCAGTGAACTCCTCTGCAACTGTTGGTGGGTTTTGTACATTACCAACTACATCTCCTCTCTTTATGTCCTTCTTTTCTACGCCTCTAACGTTAAATCCAATATTGTCACCAGGCTCGGCTTTCTCTATTTTAGTATGATGCGTCTCAATTGACCTGACTTCTCCCACTTTCCCTGCGGGCATGAATACTACCTTATCGCCTACTTTAAGTACTCCACTCTCTACTCTTCCTACTGGCACTACACCGACTCCTGAAATCGAGTAAACCTCTTGTATCGGAATCCTTAAAGGCTTATCAACGGGCTTTGGTGGTACCTCAAGCTGATCTAATAACTCTTCGAGTGTTGGACCATTATACCATGGCATATGAGTTGCTTTCTGTGTTACATTTTCTCCCGCTGGTGCTACTACTGGAACAAACTTAACCTTAGACATATCAAAACCAAAGCTCTTCATGAATTTAGTTACAGTATCTACTACCTCTTTATACCTCTTTTCATCATAAGGCGGATCTGTTAAATCCATTTTATTTACAGCTACAATCATCTGATTTATTCCCATCGTCTTTGCTAGAATTATATGTTCTCTAGTCTGTCCTTCTGCACTCATTCCAGCCTCAAATTCACCTTTTTTGGCTGATATTACGATTATAGCAGCATCAGCTTGGCTAGCACCAGTAATCATATTCTTTACGAAATCTCTATGACCAGGAGCATCAATAACAGTGAAGAAGTATTTCCTGGTCTCGAACTTCATAAATGTTAGGTTAATTGTTACACCTCTTTCTCTCTCTTCTTTTAGTCTATCTAAAAGGAATGCGTATTTTTCTGACTCCTTACCTAATTTTTTAGCTGCTTCTTCAGCTTCTTTTACTGTCTTTTCGTCAATAAAACCTCTATCCATTAAAAGCCTTCCTATTAATGTGCTCTTTCCGTGGTCTACGTGGCCTATGACGATTAAATTAAGGTGGGGCTTTTGTGACATGTCCTTTACCTCTTACACATTAATACCAGAGTGAACATTAAAAATTTAGCTATATTATTACCTTGAGCTTAACGCGATTCTCTCTATCTCTTCCTTTTTCCTTACTGCGAAACTCTTAGGATCATTATTGGCCGCAGCTATAATTTCCTCAGCCAATGCTTCTTCTATTGGCTTTGGATTATTAAATGAAGCATCCTTAGCACCCATAACCAGATGCCTTAATGCTAAGTCTACTCTCCTCTGTGGAGCTACGTCTACGGCAACGTAGTAAACAATACCACCATACATTATACGTGTAACTTCTTCTCTAGGTGCTGAGTTTTCGATAGCCCTAACAAGCACCTGCAGGGGATTTTGCCCAGTCTTAACAGCAATAATATCAAGTGTAGTTTTTACTATATTATAAGCTAACATTTTCTTTCCTTTATTCCTACCTGGTCTCATTATATTATTAATTAGCCTCTCGACAATAGGTACCTTAGCTTTACCAAATCTCCTATGTTCGTGCCTACCTCCAGTATGAGGCAGATAAAATGGCATTAAGTTAATATACTTCTTTAAACTAGGGTCTCTGACCTCTACTTTAGTGTCCCACTTGCCAAAAACCTTTACATCTAAATTTGAAATTTCGTATGACGACATTTTTCCTCTCCTTGCACTTATTTCCTATTTCCTCAAATATATTTATGAAGGGTTTAATAGAGTTTGTGTATCTATTATTTATTAATGCAGACAGATATTGATGAGAACTTAATAAGAGTAAAAAGAGTAGATGCCTTCTTTTATCCTCTTCATGCAATCCCAACTATGGTATTATACCTTGAGGATAGCAGAGAATTTAAAATGTTCTATATACCCCCAGAGATTGTAATACTAGTAAATAAACTACAAGGTAAAAACGAGTATGAGCAAATCGTAGCAAGCGATAACAGAGAAAGTATATACGACGTCCTTTACGATATACTTTCATTTTCATCAGACGTAAAGGAGTATCTAAAGAAAATAGTAAACAGAGTAATAATTGATGATATAGTGAGAGAGAGCGGAGTATACGTAGCTACTGTTGAGTTTAAGTTTGATGGAGTAATAATTGAAAAGAAGCTAATACCAAGTCATGCAGTACTATTAGCATTATTATGTGATAAGCCAATTTACGTAAAAAAACAGTTAGTAGAAGAACAAGAAGATGAAGAGAAAAAGAGAGGTTCAGGTAATGAATTATAGATTCAAACGGTTAATTCAAAATAATTCAAAAATTTCTTGTTCTAGCTCTAATTGGCTCTAATTACCTTACACTCTAAAATAATTTTCTAATTGACCATTTATCTAACTGGTTTTTGTTTTTTCCCTTTATATAATGCGTCTAATGAAACACCATTAACCATCACAACCTTATACCTTACACCAGGTAGGTCACCCATAGATCTTCCTAGAGTCCCACCTATACCAGCAATAACAACTTCGTCGTGCTCATCGATAAAATTAACACCACCGTCACCAGGGACGAAAGCAGTAACTATTCTTCCGTTCTTAACTAGCTGAACCCTAACTGCTTTTCTTACGGCCGAATTAGGCTGCCTTGATTCAATGCCTACTTTTTCGAGTACTATGCCCCTAGCCATAGGAGCACCTTCAAGTGGATCATACTTCTCCTTTAATTTTAACATTCTTCTTTTGAAAGACCTTTGATGCCACCTGAACTTAAGCCTTTTTAACTTGAGCTTTCTAGCGGCAAATAGTCCTTTTGGAGATTTACTTCCCGCCACATTTTTCACCTTATACTACAACAACTGAATCAATATCCATATACCTTTTTAATATTAACTTAGCCCTTTCAACATTTCTTCCGCTCTTTCCTATTGCCAAGCCCTTATCTTGTGCTTCAACGGTAATATACACTGTCTTTTTCGAATTAGATTCGACTAATTTAATTGTCTTTACTCGAGCTGGTGCCATAAGATTTCTTATTAAATCTTCTAAGTTTTCACTATACGCCACAATTTCTACTGATTTACCTAGTAATTTTTCTAATTTTCTAACATTACCTCCACTTTTACCAATTGCAATACCCATATTTTCCGGGTTTATTAAGAATATAATTCTATTATTCTTATCATCAATTATACAATCCCTAGCAGTAACTTTAGTTATATCCTGAAAAAGTGACATGTATCTTAATTCTTCTGATGTTAACTTTATTTCAGGCACTATTTAATTCACCTCTTACTTAAGCTCTAGAAGCTTCGATTCTCCTTCATCTACGACACCTATAGTAGATACAATAAATGGTTTACCGCATAAAGTACCTAGCTCTACCGCACTACCTTTATACTCGTAGTAAGGAATTCCTGAAAGTTTAGCATAATGAATTATATCATCTTTTAGATCTTGTCTTAATGTACTAGCAATTACTACTCCCTTAACTTTACCTATCTTCAACATCTTTAACGTTTTTCTCGTCCCCAAAACTACCTTTCCAGTTCTTAGAAGAGTCCTGAGCTCTCCTTCAAAACTTACACTTTCAGACATCTATATCACCTTACATTAGGTTTCATGGATAATTCCACAATTCCGGTACCCAATCTTATCGGCTGCCCGATTATAATGTTTTCTACTACACCTTTAAATTCTTCTACTTCACCTCTTGCTGATGCGTCGAGTAAATGCTTAACAGTAACTTCGAATGCAGCTCTAGCTAATACACTACTCTTTTCTCCAGTTACTCCATGCCTACCTATTTGCCTAACAGTCCCTGTTCTAGTCATAACATCAGCCACTAATAAAATATGTCTCATATCTACGTCTAATCCTTGCTCATCCAACACTTTCTTAATTTCTCTAGATATTAATTCTCTAGCTGCCTCGATACCAAATATTTCTGCAATCTCATGAATATTATTTGTCTGCAATTTAGATATATCTACTCCTTTAATACCAAGCAGTCCTTCGACGTTAGATCCATCAGTTATTATAACATACTCGTCCCCTTTTTTCTGAACAATAGCCCTTTTTATGCCCTTTATACCCTTTATTTTAGAATTCAGAATTTTCTCCCTCATTTTAAATAATCCAGTTATGCTATCAACTTCCTCAAAGTAAATAGTGAAAGTATTTTCGTCTATATCTTCTGGTCTTATTTTTCCTAGTTTTAATTTATAGATAACTTTCTTTACTTCGTCAGCTGTGAGACCTTTATCTTTTAACATATCTTCATCTAACTGTAAAGTGATTGACATTGAAGATATATCTAGGCTAACTGATGCTACTACATTCTCTACTTTAGTATATTCTATTTTTCTTGCAATTTCTAGTGCTTTTTCTCTGTCATACTTGTAATCATCAGTTAAGTATATAGTCATTATAGGCGTAGAAGGAGTCTTTCTTACATCAACTATTTCTATAAGTCGCGGCAAACCTAACGTGACATTTAACTCTCTAATTCCCGCATAGTGGAATGTTCTTAATGTCATTTGCGTACCAGGCTCACCTATAGATTGAGCAGCCACTATTCCTACTGCTTCTCCGGGTTCTACTAATGAATTTTCATACTCTTTAATAGCTAACTCTAATATACGATCTACCTCATCTTGGGTTATATCTATTTCTATTTTATATAATGTATCTCGCAAATCTTCTATTAACTTATCCGGCAGTTTATGTTTAACTTCTTCTAATCTTTTTTCTATGTAAGTTTTTATTTGTTCTGATACCATACCGTTCACCTCCTCCAACCTACTACTCTTTCTACTATTCTATTTACATCTACTGACTTACCGTGCGCGCTATACATAGGATGAACTTCGTCATCCCCGTAAGAAACTTCCATTACTTCTCCATATAATGATCTAACTGTTCCATCATATTCGATTCTTAAATCGGATAATGCATTAATTAGTCTCCTTTGCATATATCCACTTTGCGAAGTTTTAACTGCTGTATCCACTAAACCTTCTCTGCCTCCAGCAGCATGGAAGAACATCTCTATCGGAGTTAGTCCCCTAGTAAAGGAATTATGTACAAATCCTCTGGAATCAGGAGAAATGTCACCAGGTTTAAAGTGAGGTAACGTCCTATTAATATATCCTCTCCTTAATCGTTCACCTCTTACTGACTGCTGTCCTAACATAGCTGTCATTTGGGTTATGTTTAGTTCACTACCTCTAGCACCGGTTATAGCCATGATATATGCATTATTAAATGGATCAAGGTATCTAGTAGCTATCTCTCCCGCTACTTTTCTTAATTTATCTAGAGTATCTAAGATATAGTCTTCTAAACTCTCATCTAATGTCCTTCCAGGAATAGGTTCTAATTTTCCTTCATTATATTTTCTAATTAGATCATCAACTTGACTATATGCGTCAGCTGTACTTTGATCAATCTCTTTTAAAGCCTCTGGTGGTATAGTTACATCATCTAATGTCATTGTAAAGCCTCTTAATTCAATATATCTTATAAACATCTTGAAGACGTTATCCATAACCCACTTACCATATTCAGTACCATATTCCTTAATTAGCCAATGCAGAACGCTCTCAGGCTGCTGATTACCGATAGCTTTCTTATCTAGTACTCCTTCTAGTAATATTCCATTCTTAATCACTATGAATGAGTCATGTGGACATACTTCGTTCTTACATGCTCTAACTCCTTTAGATATATTAGCGATCCCATGAAAATTAAAATCTTTAGGTAGGAATAGACTTATCACTTGCTTACCTGTATAATATTCTCTAGGAGATAATATCGCTGGTTCTCCCAGATCTCCGTTAAAATCTGTAACACCTAAAATTGTAGCTACCTCTTCTCTTGTTAGTAAAGTCGTCTTAACAGTTAATAGATAAGCGCCACTAATGTAATCTTGGCCGCCTCCCATTATGGGACCGCCATATCTTGGGGTAATTATATTTTTATGTACTAACATTATTTCACGTGCCTCTGCAATAGCCTCTTCACCTTGAGGTACATGTAAATTCATCTCATCCCCATCAAAATCTGCATTATAAGGTGGACATACTAAAACATTCAATCTAAAAGTTCTACCCGGTAATACTTTAACCCTGTGTGCCATCATTGATATTCTATGTAGAGATGGTTGCCTGTTAAACAGTACGGTATCTCCATCTACTAGGTGCCTCTCTATTATATAACCTGGTGCAATACTTGCTGCCAGTTCTTTCCTATCTTTAACGTACCTCAAGTCTATTCTTCTTCCATCACTTCTTATTACATAGTTAGCTCCAGGCCATTTATCAGGACCATTTATTATATATTGCCTAATCCTTTCGATATTGAATTTTGTAACTCTCTCTGGAACGGTTAGAATTTTAGCTATAGTGTGCGGTACTCCTACCTCATCAATACTTATACTAGGATCAGGTGAAATTACTGTCCTAGCTGAAAAGTCAACCCTTTTTCCTGATAAATTACCTCTAAACCTTCCCTCTTTTCCTTTTAATCTCTGGGCTAAAGTCCTCAAAGGCCTTCCAGACCTATGCTTAGCAGGAGGAAGTCCAGGTATTTCATTATCAAAATATGTGGATACATGATATTGTAATAAGTCCCATAAGTCTTCTATTATTAGTTGAGGTGCTCCAGCTTCTATGCTTTCCTTTAGCCTTTCATTTATCCTTACTATATCTACTAGTTTGTGAGTAAGATCGTCTTCAGCTCTAATTCCGCTTTCAATACTTATAGAGGGTCGTATTGTTATAGGCGGTACTGGTAACACTGTAAGTATCATCCATTCAGGCCTGGCCGTTTTAGGATCATATCCCATTAGTTCAACGTCAGCATCTGGAATTCTCTCTAATCTCTCTCTTATTTCGGATGGAGTTAATCTAACTAATGAACCATTTCTTTCTTCATTGAAATAGTAAGGTTTATCGAGTTTAATTTTGAATTGCTGTTCACCACAATGGGGGCATTCCATGTTTTTAATGGCCACTTTTTTTACATATTCAACAAGTCTTCTAGCAGCAGATGGCCACCTATCCTTGATTGAATTATATATTCTTTTATATCTTTCTAGGTCGTCCTCTTTTATTTTAAGCCGTCCACAATGCCTGCAAGTGGCTCTTAAGAAATCGTAAACATGCTTTACGTAACCGTAATGTAAAACTGGCTTAACTAACTCTATGTGCCCAAAGTGACCTGGACATGCAGCAAGTGTGTTACCACAGACTGGGCATTTCTGACCGGGTTCAATTACACCCAGCCTAGGATCCATTACACCTCCTTCGATCGGGGTTCCGTCTTCATCGTATACCTCTGGAGTAATTATTGCAGTGACTGACATTTGCCTTATTTCATTAGGCGAAAGAATTCCGAACTTAACCCCCTTAATAACCTTCTCACTCATTGGAACCACCTATAGCTATTTTATCTCCTAATATAAGTTTTGGAGCTATAACCATACTCATAAGCTCTTGAAGCAATAATTTAAAGGCATATGAAACCGTCACTGGATGTAATGTACCCTTATCACCGTGAACTGGACATACGTACCTATTCTTATTTCTATCATACCATCCAATATATCCACACTGATCGCATACATAAATAGTGACTTTATCCGAGTTATCAAGCAACCTATCCTTAATAAGCATAGCAGTTCCGAACCCTATTAAACAGTCTCTTTCCATTTCTCCAAATCTAAGTCCTCCTTCTCTCGCCCTCCCTTCAGTCGGTTGTCTTGTTAGAATCTGTACCGGCCCTCTAGCCCTTGCGTGCATTTTGTCGGCTACCATGTGGTGTAATTTTTGATAATAAACAATACCAAACAATACTCTGTTCTTTACCTTTTGCCCTGTTCTACCGTCATAGACAACTTCAGTACCGTCTGGTAAGAAACCAGCCTCTAGCATTCCTCTTCTAATCTCTTCAATTTTAGGAGTTTCGATAAAAGGTGTTGCATCGGCAATCTTACCTGATAATGCAGCATATTTACCAGCTAAGGCCTCCATTATTTGCCCTATTGTCATTCTCGAGGGCAAAGCGTGTGGATTGAGAATTACATCAGGTACAACTCCTTTAGGAGTATAAGGCATATCAGCTTGGCTTATTAACATTCCTACTACTCCCTTCTGTCCGTGCCTAGTAGCAAATTTATCCCCTATTTCTGGAATTCGTAGATCCCTAACCCTTACTTTCACTAACTTATTACCTTCAGATGTTTCCGTAACTAATACAAGATCAACCGTACCCATTTCACCATGTCTAGTAACTATAGATGTATCCCTCCTTGCTTGTTCTGGCGCTAATTCTTTAAACTCTTGCAAGAACCTCGGGGGGCTTACTTTGCCTATTAATACATCTCCTCCTTTAACGTCCACTTCTGGAGATACTATCCCATTATCTTCTAGTAATCTGTAATAATCTTTACCTTTATATCCTTTAGTGCCAGCCTCTGGAATCATAATCTTATCTTCTTGTCCACCTGGATACTTAACCTCTTCTGTAACATATAATCTAAAGAACGTAGATCTATACATTCCTCTTTCTACCGACGATCTGTTCATTATTATTGCATCTTCCATATTATAGCCGGTAAACGACATTACGGCTAAAATTGCGTTGTTGCCAGCAGGACGGTCGTTATAACCAATAACATCCAGCATTCTTGTCTTAACTAAGGGTTTTTGTGGATAGTGAAGTAAATGAGCCCTTGTATCGGTTCTTAACTGATAGTTAGCAGCATAAAGTCCTAGTGCTTGCTTAGCCATAGCTGATTGGTAGGTATTTCTTGGAGATTGATTATGCTCGGGATAGGGTATAATTGAAGCCGTAATACCCAAAATTGCTGGAGGCCATATTTCTAGGTGCGTATGTTCTTTTGTTAGATCTTCAGGATTTAATGCTATATAGGTATTTTCTTCTTCTTCTGCGTCAAGAAACTCAATCTTACCTTCTTTTACTAAATCATCAAACGTAAGTTCTCCCTTAGAAATTTTTTCTATGTCCTGCTCAGTTACCAGAGGCTTACCATCTTTAACTATAATTAATGGCCTCCTAACTCTCCCAGAATCGCAGTTAATCCTAACTTCATTTATATACTCAGTTACAATGTGAGATACGTTAACTTCATCGCTTAACTTGTTTCCTCTTCTAGCCTCTCTTATTTTTTCGGCTAGCTCTTTACCATCTGGATAATATCCTATTAGCCTTCCGTTAATATATACCTTACTCCAATTGAGGTACTTTTCTACATCTTCTCCTTCTTCAGTCACTTTAGCTATAACATCTTCTACCCGTAATACGCCTTGATCATAAACAAATTTCTCGACAGTAGCTTCATTTATTCCTACTGAAATTTGTGCAAGTAAAGCTAAGTTTTTAACTAAACCACTATTAGGACCTTCTGGTGTTTCGAACGGACACATCCTACCCCATTGTGTACCATGTAAGTCTCTCGCCTCAAAATTAGGTTGGCCCCTAGCTAATGAAGAAACAACTCTTCTCAAATGGCTTAACATAGATAGCCAGTTAGTTCTGTCTAAAAGCTGGCTTACACCAGTTCTTCCTCCTACCCAGTTCCCAGTAGCTAATGCGTGCCTTACCCTTTCCGTTACTATGTCAGCTCTAACAAGAGCTGCTAATGAGAGCCTTCTACCTCTAACCTTTGATTTTTCTAGCTGATATACTAGGTCTTTTACAAAGGCCTTAAACGCTACTCTGAATAGGCTCGTAAACAAATCTCCTGCCAACCTAACCCTTTTATTGGCATAATGATCTTTATCATCAGGCTCTCTTCTACCTAGATAAAGTTCTAATAATTTGTTTACAGCGCTGGCTAGATAATACCCTTTCTTTTTCCTATCTTCTGGAGATGTACCTAAATGAGGTAGGAAATATTTGTCTATTACTTGCTCTGCTTTTTGTATTCTATTTTCTCTCTTCTGACCAACAGCTACTCTGTTTCCTATAAAATCTAACGCATCTTCTACTGTAGTTATAGAGCTAGCTTGTTCTAAGGATGGTAGTAGTTCATTCTGAATCTCAGGATCTAATGATACAGCGTAAACTATGTCACGATCAGTTGTAAATCCTAACGCTCTCATAAGAATTACAAACGGGATTTTACCTGGAACTGTAGCAAAAGAGACTTGAATGGTACTATCTTTTAATCTTTCTATAACAACTTGTACTCTATACCCTGCTGCTGCTGAAGTTACTTTAGCAACATGAGTAATGTTACTTCCCGATTTTCCATAATCCACTAGAACTCTATTAGTAGCTAAATCCTCTTGTGCTACTATAACTTTTTCTGTACCATTTACTATAAAATATCCTCCAGGGTCCTTAGGATCCTCTCCTATTTCAATTAATTTTTCAGGAGTTAAGTTTGAAGTAGGATCTGCAATAGATTTAAGCATTATCGGTAAATCTCCTATATATACCTCAACAGGCTCTCCTTCTATATTATTTTCTATAGGAATCATGGTTAGATATAGCGGTACTGAATAAGTCAAATTCCTGAGTCTTGCTTCCATAGGTGTGATATCCCTTAGAGGACCCCTATCAGTTTCTCTGATTCCAGGCTTATCAAACCTAATTTTTCCTAGTTTTATTTTTAAGCCAGGTATTTCTGTAGTTATCTCCCCTTGTTCATCTATTACTTCCTGAAGTTTATTACGCAAGAAATCGTTGAATGAATCCAAATGTTGCCTGACTAATCCTCTAACTTTAAAGAAAGATTCAGTTATAAGCCATCTCTGTTCTGTATTTAACAATTTTTATCACCCACTTATCACATATCTATAACTAATACTTTCGCCGGTGAAGGGGCTTTTCCTTGTTATCTTTATTATATCTCCAGGTTTTGCTCCTATAGCCCTAGCTACGGGATCTGAAGCCCTTATCCAAGGTAACTGTTCTGGTTTAACACCGAGATCTTTAAGGATTTTATAAGCCTCTTCTAGGGGTAGTACCTCGTGTTTTGGAACAAGATTGTATTGAAGGGGGTCAACTTTCTTTTTAGATGAAGAACGCATTTTAACTTTCACCACTAAAATTACGTGTATTAACACAATACTAGCTGCTAATTTAAAAAAATTACGTTACTGACATAAGAAGCTTTCTCGATTGTTCTATCATAGTCCTAGCAGATTGGTATAGCTCATCATAAGATAACCTAAATCTTGCTACTCCTTGTTGTATTGCCTTAATACCGACAGCCGCCGCAACTTTAGGATATACCTCCCATTCTGTCATTTTAGGAATAATATAATCTTCATTAGCACCTTTTTGCCTAACGAATGAGGCTAATTCCCTAGATGCCTCTATTACCATTTCATCAGTAATTGTCTTTGCTCTAACATCTAAAGCACCTCTGAATACAGCCGGGAAAATTAAAGAATTATTCACTTGGTTTGGTAGATCACTTCTTCCGGTTGCTACTATTTTAGCTCCAGCCTTTTTAGCCTCTTCTGGCCAAATTTCTGGAGTTGGATTAGCTAGGGCAAAGACTATAGAATCTTTATTCATAGACCTTATCCATTCAGACTTAATAACACCGGGTCCAGGTTTTGATGCAGCAATCAGCACATCAGCACCTTTGAAAGCATCTTCAAGTTTTGCTACTTTATCCTTATTAGTTTTCTCAAGAAGCTCGTACTTCCACGGATTCTCTAGTCTCATTTCTTCTTCATCTTCTCTCCCTTTATATAGAGGACCACGAGAATCTATAACTATCATATTTTCGTACGGAATACCATATTTATTTAATAAGCGTGCAGTGGCAATATTTGCTGCACCTGCTCCATATAATACTACTCTTGTGTTACTCGGTTCTCTTCCAGTAAGCTCTAAGGCTATTATTAAACCTGCTAATGTAGCCCCGGCAGTCCCTTGTTGATCATCATGCCATACTGGGATTTCCAATTTCTCTCTAAGTTTTTCTAGTATATAGAAACACTTTGGCGATTCTATATCTTCTAAGTTAACTCCACCAAATGCAGGTTGAAGAATACTAACAACCTCTATTATCTTGTCAGGGTCTTTAGTACCTACTGTAAGAGGAATAGCGTCTACTCCTCCTAGATATTTGAATAATAACGCTTTACCTTCCATTACGGGCATAGCTGCCTCAGGACCAATATCACCTAAACCTAATACTCTTGTACCATCAGTTACAATAGCAATAGAATTCCACCTATATGTGTATTGAAAAGACAAGTCCTTATTCTTAGCAATTTCTCTTGATACTGCGGCAACGCCAGGAGTATATAAAATTGAAAAATCGTCTAAGGATTTTATAGGTATTTTAGGTAAAATCTGAATTTTTCCTCTATATTTCGATGAAACTTCTATAGCTCGCTTATCCAGTTCACTCAAACGACTAGCCCCATTATCATAATTTTAAAAAGGATTAAATTTTTTCGAGCTATGGTTACCGCTACTTTAATTAGCTAATAGAAGGTTAAACCAATAAAGGTGAGTAAAAATTACTCAACAATTACAAAAGAAATTAAGACAGCCTATAGTAGTAGTCCTTGGACACGTAGACCATGGTAAAACAACTTTACTTGATAAAATAAGAGGAACTGCTGTAGTAAAAAAAGAACCAGGTGAAATGACTCAAGAAGTAGGAGCAAGCTTTGTCCCCACAAGTGTAATAGAAAAATTAGCAGAACCTCTGAAAAAAATATTCCCAATCAAGCTAGAAATACCAGGTCTATTATTTATAGATACACCTGGACATGAACTATTCAGTAACCTCAGAAAAAGAGGCGGTAGCGTAGCCGATATTGCAATTTTAGTGGTAGATATAACGGAAGGATTCCAGAAACAAACTATTGAATCCATAGAAATTTTAAAAAGTAGAAAAGTACCCTTCCTAGTAGCTGCAAATAAAATAGATAAAATACCGGGCTGGAAAGTCCAAAACACATTTTCTTTCCTAGAGAGTTTTTCTAAACAGAGAGAAGATGTAAAAAATTACCTTGATGGATTAGTTTATAATTTAGTGGCACAGTTGGCTGAACAAGGATTTAATTCTGAGAGATTCGATAGAATAAAAGACTTTACCAAGAACGTAGCTATCGTACCAGTCTCAGGCAAAACTGGTGAGGGAATAGCGGAATTATTGGCACTATTAGCAGGACTTACACAAAACTATATGAAAAATAAGCTCAGATTTGCAGAGGGACCAGCAAAAGGTGTGATATTAGAAGTAAAAGAAATTCAAGGTTTAGGTCATACAATAGATGTTATAATTTACGATGGTATTTTGAAGAAGAATGATATTATTGTTCTAGGAGGTATTAACGGACCCATTATTACTAAGGTTCGTTCAATCCTAGTACCTAAGCCGCTTCAAGATATTAAATTAGTTAAAACGGACTTAGTACCGATAGACGAGGTTTATGCAGCAGCTGGAATTAAGATATACGCACCGGATCTAGAATACGCCCTCGCAGGTTCTCCTTTATTTGTAGCTGAAGACGAAAACAAAATTGATGAATATAAGAAGATTATTCAAGAAGAAATATCCAGTGTAAGGTATTATAATGCAAGTATAGCCGGAGTTGTAGTTAAAGCGGATAGTTTAGGAAGTTTAGAAGCTATAATAACAGCACTGCAGCAGAAGAAGATACCTATAAGACTAGCTGATATAGGCCCTATTACTAAGAGGGACATTACAGAAGCCGAGTTAACAAGCCAAGAAGCTAAAGAATATGGACTAATAGCAGCGTTTAGAGTTAAGCCGTTACAAGGTATAGAAATACCTAATAAAATAAAGATAGTCTATGACGAGATAATTTATCAACTAATAGATGATATAGAGAAGTATATTAATGAAGTAAGAGAAAGCGAAAAGCGCAGAACACTGGACTCCTTAATCTTACCAGGGAAGTTTAGAATATTGCCCGGATATGTATTTAGGAGAAGCGATCCAGCAATTGTAGGAGTAGAAGTATTAGGAGGAATTATTAGACCTAAATTCCCATTAATCAAGAAAGACGGTAAAAAAGTAGGAGAGATTCAACAAATTCAAGATAATAAAAAGACAGTAGATAAGGCTACAAAGGGTATGGAAGTTGCTGTATCGATAAAAGGGAACATTATGGTAGGAAGGCAGATAGAAGAAGGTGACATTATTTATACTGACGTCCCAAAAGAAGATCTAGAAATACTTCTCACTAAATACAAAGAATCAGTAACAGATGACATGAAGGAAGTAATTAAAGAAATTATTAATATTAAAAAGGGATCAGATCCAACTTACGGTCTTGGCCTTACACTATAATAAGTTCTTTTTCAGCAAAGAATATACCCATCTCCCTTTTAGCTTTCTCCTCACTATCAGAAGCATGGATTACATTTTCAGACTTAGACAAAGCAAAATCTCCCCTAATGGTGCCTGGAGGTGCATCCTTAGGATCCGTATTCCCTATCATTTTTCTTACCACACTTACAGCCTCATCTCCTTCAATTACCATACAAACTACCGGACCAGAAGTAATATAATTGATTAGCTCTTCATAAAACGATTTACCTCTATGTTCTTCATACAGCCTTTCAGCTGTCGCCCTATCCATGTGAATCAACTTCATTGCTACGATATTAAATCCTCTTTTCTCAAATCTGGATATTATCTCACCTATAAGCCTCCTTTTCACGCCGTCCGGCTTAATCATTACAAACGTCCTTTGTTTCACTTAGTCCCACCCATATAAGCTTTTGTCCATTTTAGTTTTTTAGGATCTCTATGCAACTTTAACATAGATTTCTTGCATTTATTAGAACAGAACCATAATATTGAACCATCGTTTTTAACGTACATTAGCCCAGTCCCTGGCAAGATATCTTTGCCACAGAAATTACACTGCCTTATTGAAACCATGAATGATAATACACATAGTGAAGTATTTAAGTGAATTGGTATTGTGATCATTTGGGTAATAGGATTGAGCGAAAAAGCAAAGCAATCAACTCAATCGCCAATAATAGAAGAATTCGGTTTTCCAGCCGAGGTAATCCAGATTCTAGATAGAACTGGAGTAACAGGTGAAGTAACTCAAGTTAGAGTAAGGGTTTTAGAAGGTAGAGATAAGGGAAGAATTTTAACCAGAAACGTTAAGGGACCAGTAAGGTTAGGCGATATTTTGATACTTAGAGAAACTGAAAGAGAAGCCAGAAAATTGAGCAGTAAGAGGTAAACGTATGCCATTGTTTTTATTATCCAAGCCAGTTACTCTTCATTTTTTAACTCAACTACGTGATAAAAATACTAATCAAATTACTTTTAGAAAAACTCTAGTAAGACTCGGACGTATTATAGGATATGAACTACTAAACACTTTAGATTATGAAACTGTTGAAGTAGAAACGCCTTTAGGTACAAAAGCCAAAGGAATTAAAATTTATGATCTAGAAAATATTGTTATAATAAACGTTTTGCGAGCTGCAACACCTTTAGTGGAAGGTCTTCTAAAAGCCTTACCTACAGCTAGGTTAGGGGTAGTTGCAGCGAGTAGAAAAGAAAAAGAGGTAAAAGAGGAATTTCCTGAGGAAATGGAAATAGAAATTTTTTACTCTAAAATTCCAGATATTACTTCCAGAGACAACGTGATTATAGCTGATCCTATGATAGCGACCGCAAGTACAATGAGAAAAATAATAAATATTATAAAATCTTATAATCCGAAGAGAATATATATAGTTTCCATCATAACTTCTGATTATGGTGCAAAGAAATTATTATCTGAATTTCCTAATATATACTTATTTACTATATCAATAGATCCTGAGTTAGATAATAGGGGTTACATAATACCAGGTTTAGGAGATGCTGGAGATAGAGCTTTTGGTTAAGATAAAGTATAAATGGAGATTTTAATAACGTATTAGCTATGGTAAAAATAGGCTTAGAAGTTCACGTTCATCTAACAGCATTAAAAACTAAACTATTTTGCTCTTGCCCTACAGATTACACAGATAAGGAACCAAACACTATTATATGCCCAGTATGTTTAGGACTGCCTGGTTCTATTCCAGTAATTAATGAAAATGCACTCAAGTATGCTATAATGGTAGCTATAGCGCTTAATGGCGAAGTTGCCGATAGGTTAGCAATGGTAAGAAAACACTACTTCTATCCAGATATGGCAAAAAATTATCAGATATCACAATACGATGGACCAGGTAGTATAGCAATAAGTAAGGGAGGGTTTGTAAAACTAAGAGATGGTAAAATTATAAGAATAAGGAGAATAAACATAGAGGAAGATCCGGCAAAAATAGTCTATCCTACTGGATCAATGTTAACTAGCAAATACACACTATTAGATTATAATAGATCAGGCATGGCTTTACTAGAGATTGTTACCGAGCCTGATATGACGGAACCTAAAGAAGCTAGAGAATTTCTTGAAAAACTACGATCTATCTTAGAACACTTGGGCGTTTGCAATTGTGATCTAGAAGGTGCTATGAGAGCTGACGCTAATGTATCGGTAGAAGGAGGAGAAAGAGTAGAAGTAAAGAATATAGGCTCTCCTAGGGAAGTTGAAGAAGCCATTAAATATGAGATAGCTAGGCAAAGAGCTGCAATAAGCCAAGGACTAAAAGTAGAAAGAGAGACAAGGCATTGGGATGAACAGAGAAAAGTTACGGTACCTACTAGAACTAAGGAACAAGAAGAAGATTACAGGTATTTCCCTGACCCTGATTTACCTCCCTATTTTATAAATAAAGAACTGATAGAAGAAATAAGAAAGACTTTACCTGAACTACCTGATATTAGAATTCAAAGACTTGTAAAACAATATGGAATAACGGAGTATGACGCTACAGTGCTAGTAATAGATAAAGCATTAGCAGATCTGTTTGAAGAAACAGCTAAAAATTATACAAATTATAAAAAACTCGTAAATTTACTAATTAATGATTATCTTAGATGGCTTAACGATAAGAATTTAAGGCCCTCTCAATCTAGGGCTACTCCATTACATTTAGCAGAATTACTTAAGATGCTTGATGACGGTACAATCACTATAAAAATAGCAAAGGAGATCTTGCCAGAAGTCGTTTTACAAGGGAAATTACCAAGTCAGATTATTAAAGAAAGAGGGTTAACTGCTGTTAGGGATCAAGAGTTTCTGATCCAAGTAATAAAAGAGGTGATAAAAGAAGAACCAGAGGCAGTTGAAAAAGCTAAGAAAGATCCTAAGGTCGTTAACTATTTAGTAGGTAAAGTAATGAAGAAAACTGGAAAAAGAGCCGATCCTCAACTTACTAATGAATTGATAAGAAAACTCATCCTAGAGAAATCAGAATAATCACGGCGTGGGTTTATCGTCACCTTTCAGTTCTTAAGACCCCGATCATCCAAATAGTATAAAATAGGGTGGTGATATTTATTTCCGCCTATTCGAAAGATAAAGAATTAAGAATCAGGCTTTTAGCAGTAGATTTACTAAAAGAACTTAAGAACTCTTATACTTATAAAGAATTATCTAAGCTACTTAACATTCAAGAAAGTTTACTGTGCAGATACGTCAACGGAAATACTATTCCAAGTGAAGTCCATTCAAAAGAAATACTTGATAAAATTAGAAATGAAGAATTCCTAATAAAGTTCTTTTACAACAAAATATCGTTTCGCGAAGACGGTTACATTGATACGTCTTCACTCTTGTTTTATCCTAATATGTTAAAAATGTTAATAGAAATATATTATCAAAAATACTTAGGAAGAAAAGAAATAAGTAAAATAGCAACTATTGCCGTTAACGGAATACCTTTTGCTACCCTAACAGCGGAAGCGTTAGCCAAGCCATTAATAATAATGAAAAAACATAAAGATTCAATACACCTAGAATATCTTGACGAAAATCTTAAAGAGTCGGAAGGGATAGTAACATCTATTTATTTAAGGAAAGATTATATAAATAGAGATGATAAAGTATTACTAATAGACGACGTAATAAGAACCGGCACGACAATTCACGTTGCGTATAAATTACTTAGTAAAGGCGGTGCCGATGTAGTAGGGGCTATTACAATAGCTGCTGTAGGTAAAGAATGGATCAAACACGCTAACACTATAAATATCTACCCTATTTTTAGGCTATGATAAGCAAACTCTTATCTAACACATATGTCATAAGGGGAAATTTTCTAGTTTATCTGATAGAGATTGATGATGGGTTAGTCGTTATCGACGCTAGTGATGGGTCTGATTTATCTATAGTCATAGATGGTATATATGAAATATCTGAAAAAATTTCAAAAAAACCCAAGTTATTAATACTAACTAGTTATTTGCGAGAAGTTGCAGGTGGTGCAAATTTTTTATCTCGATTTTTCTCAATACCCGTAATTTCAAGTAAAGAAATAGCACCAGTATTAAGAAAAGGTGGAAATCCAGAGAATTCTTATGAACCAATAAATATTAGTATAGAAGTAAAGAATAAAAGTAAAGTGTTTTTAAATGATATCCTAGACTTAAATTGCTCAAGTTTAATAGAGATTATAAAGTCTAATACACCGGTTATAGGTTCTATTTTTATAAAGTATAATTCTTTATTATTTACAGGCAGTAGCGGGGTCAGTGGACTAAAAAACAAGATCAGTTATATATGTAATGCATATAACTTTGAAAAAGTGAGTTAAAATGGTATTTGAAGATAAGTGTGATAATTGTGGCAGATTTCTCCAAATAAGATATTGTAGCATCAGAAAAATAAACGTGTGTGTAGATTGTTGCTTAGTTTGCAATCAAAGGTCTGCATGTAAAATTAGAGTTTGGGCGTATAATTTATTACCTAAGAAACAGTCCGTGAGGCTTACATGAAGAATAGACCTTATATAATAATCTTTGCTACAATTACTATCGATGGAAGATTAGCTTCAAAAGATAAGTTTAGCCAGCTAAGTTGTCCTTCTGATAAGAGGAGGCAACACATACTAAGGAGTGAGGTTGATGCAATACTAGTAGGAGCAGAGACTGTAAGAGTAGATAACCCTAAGTTAACAGTGAAATATGCTAAAGGAAAAAACCCAATTAGAGTAATTATCTCAAAAAGCTTAAACCTCAATCTTGATAGCAATTTATTTAACGTACCGCCTCCTACGATAATTTATACGTCCAGAAGTAATTTGAAAGAACCTGAAAAGAAAAAGGTGATAGACGCTATAAATACTAGGGGAGTAGAAATCAGGTACTTAGATGAACTATTAATGTGCAACATTATGACAGATATCTATCTTAATAAAGGGGTAAAGAAAATTATGGTGGAAGGGGGAGGCACTACAATTTGGAACCTTATAAAGGAAAGCTGCTACGATGAAATTAGAGTTACAATTTCTCCTAGAATTTTTGGTAATGGGATCTCTTTTGCTAATGGAGAAGGGTTTATGGGAATAGACGCGCCTAAATTAAAATTAATAGACGCAAAATTGTGTGAATGTGGAGAAGAAGTCCATTTAATTTATAAAAAATAAAATAATTTATAAAAAATAAAAAGTAGTTAAAAAATTATTGTGCCATAAACGGCCTATATGTTACTTTATAAATTTCTCCTTCTTCTAATCTACTCGCTATTCTTCTATATTTCATCTTATCTCCTATACTATCTTCCCCATGCACTTTTTTCCATTCTTCTATAGGTATTTGGTATTCCTTAAGCACCTTATCCCTATATAAATCATTTAGCACGTTATATGTACAGAAGGGTATTACCCTCCCGTCCGGTGTCGTATAATGAATATCACATCTCATTACTCTTTCTACGTCATAATTATAAAGATCCATAAAGTGCATTGTACCTAAGAATAGGGTTCTATAATGCCATTCGCCTAGCGCTTCGTAATTATGATTAACTATGACATTACGTAACATTGCATATACATCAAAATCTTTAGGTCCTTTTTCTTTGTCTATGAATTTCCTTAAGTTGTAGAGTAGTTTCACTCCAATCCATACTTTGTTACCTCCTTCTTTTAGTTCCTCAGTTTTTTCTCTTAGGTATTCTAATAGTCCCTCTAAATCTATAAACTTAGATAATGGAATGAAATGAGGCTCACCATTCCTCCATTCTACAAATACGTAAGATCCTGCACCGCAACTAGGATGATTAGCCATCTCAAACTGCTCCTTTCCAGTTAAGGCTTCAATTAATTTAGAAAAGACTACCGATGTTCCAATTGGATACCAACTATCTCTAGTTATTTCACCGTCAGTCTGTTCTTCTATAGCTTTCAGTACCTCGGGTATTGTAATCCTAAACTTATTTCTCATATTACGCTTCATCATACCAGTTAGGCTAACGGGCTGGAAATTAACTGCCCTAACTACATCCATGTTGTAAGCTGCAAACTTTACAATATTACCTAAATCTTGATCATTAACCGTTTTAATAACTGTAGGTACTAATACCACGCTAGTCATACCAGATTTTCTGAATACCTCTAACGTATAGGGGACTTCCCAATGGTTCTTAGTATTAGTTCTCCTATTTACGCCGTCAAAGCTCATATAAATTGTGTTTACACCAGCCTCTCTTAATTCACGTGCGTACTTGATTGCGTATTCAGGATCTTCAAGGTACATCTTTGCAAAGGTGCCGCCCCATGTATTTAACTGAATATGCTTTACACCATTTTCTCTCATTATCCTCACAATTTCTATAAGATCTTCGCGTAATGTTGGTTCCCCTCCGGTTATCTGGATAACTAAAGTTACGTCTTGCCTCTTTAATTGATCTACCATGAACTTTATCTGTTCTCTACTGGGTTCATAGACATAGCCTGCTTTTTCGGCAAAGAAGAAACAATACCAACATGATAAATCACACCTATTAGTAATTACCATGTTTACTAATGCGGAGTGTTGATGATGCATCGGACATAGTCCACAGTTAAATGGACATGGAGACTTTAAATCAACATAAGGAACCTTAGGGCCCTTACCTTCATACTCCCAATAATCAAACTTATAATATAGATTAACATCCCCGTAATATAGGTCCTCGAATTCTCCGTGATCTGGGCACATTTTTCTTATATATAATTTATCCTCTTTCTCAAATATAACAGCAGGTAGTAGCCTATAACATGCAGGACACAAAGAGCTTGTTACTCTTACCAATTTTTCATTTTCTGCAAGTTTAGGTAACGGACCTCCAATTTTAATTTCTCTATCTCCGAATTTTACTACTCCGCTCTCAAACTTTGAGGGAGCAGGCAACAGTCTAAATCTTTCCTCACTTTTTTGAACCGTTTCTGTCATATTTTATCTTCATAAAGCATATAACTCACCTATTTATAAGCTCTTTCACCTTTATATCCGAGTATTTGGTTAAAACCAGCCTATAAAATTATCCCATCCCGTTTTCTCTACTATTCTACCTTTATAAAATAGATATTTTTTATTATTAGTAGACAAACCATCTTGTTTCACTACTTTACCTATGATCATAGGGTTTAAGCCAAACCTCTTCATCTCATTAGCTATCTCATTAGCTTTATCTTTACTAACAACTAGTAATGTTTCAAATTCTTCTCCTGAATACTTTAAGAGTTGATTATCGTCCACACTATTACGAGCAGCTATATATTCCACTTCATCATCAAAAGGAAGAATATCCAGCTCGATAGATACATTCTTCCTCTCTATAATATTATATAGTGAAATAACAAGACCGTCACTAATATCTGTAGAATAAGATATATCACTACAGTATTTATTGATAATTTTTACTATGTTTTTATTGACTATTGGATGTCGAATTTTATTGAGAAATTTATTGGATAATGTAATATTCCATGAATGTAAATAAGATATAAACACAATCGATGTATAACCTATAGGATTAGAAATGATTATGTAATCTTGACTAGAAATTTTCCTACTAAAATCGCAAGAAACTTTCCCTATTCCTACTACGTCAACCCATCCGCTTCCATCGCTAGAATTTAGGTCACCACCTACATATTTACCCCCATAATATTTTATCGCGTCCGATATACCTTCAATTAATTCTTCTAATTCATTTATTTTCACTTTAGGTATCCCTATTGAAGCTAAAAATATATCTGGAATGCCGCCTTTAGCTATTATATCACTTACAGTTGAAGTTACCGCCTTCCAACCTAGATCATAACTACGCATGAAAGGAAAACTGTACGATAACTGAAAACCGTCTATCTTATAAATAGACTTGCCATCTATATATACATCATCCATAACAGAATAGGAAGATGTGTACTTAGATAAGATCTTATTTATAAAATCATGTTCGGAGTCCAACTATAATCACCGAGCCGCCGCGGGGACTTGAACCCCGGACCACCGGCTGTACCGGGTCCTTACCAATTTGCCTTACGAGGCCGGCGCTCTACCAGTCTGAGCTACGGCGGCAATATATGTATTTGTGCGTTAGCTTATAAAATTTAAACACATGATGAAATCACTTTAGTAACATAGTCTTTAGTCCTTTCTATTAGTTGGCTATAAGATCCCAAATATTTTCCAGGATTCAATATATCTTTTAATTCTTCAGTGTTGAAATATTGTTTGACGATATTATTCTCAACTGCCATGTCATAGAAAGCCTTATTTTTAGCCTCAGCTTCTCTAGCTATAGCCATCGATAGTTCATGAGCTTTATGCCTTGGCATGCCCTTTAAAGTTAGGTTTACCATAAGGCTCTCAGCCATTATTAATCCTCTAGTTAAATTCAAGTTTTTTTCCATATTTTCAGGGAATATTTTTAGAGTTTTTAGTAACCTTATAGTACTATCTAACATTTCGTCTATTGTTAGCAACGAGTGAGAAATAACTATTCGTTCAGAAGAACTATTAGTCAAATCCCTCTCATGCCATAAAGGAATATTTTCAAGCTCGGTTATAACGAATCCCCTAAGTACCTTAGCTAAACCGCTAATTTTTTCTGCTGTTACTGGGTTTTCTTTATGGGGCATAGTACTACTCCCTACTCTTTCTACTGCTTCTCCTTCAGCAAGTTCTAAAATTTCTGGTCTCATTAACTCGCGAATTTCTAAGGCTAATCTGTCAAGCTGTGAACCTAATATAGCTAAATCCGACACTAACTCGGCAAATCCATCCCTAGGAGCTACCTGAGTAGAAATAACGTGGGGTGGAATATTTAACTTTTCAGATGTATATTTCTCGATCTCTAGCCCTTTATCTTGCCATGCTGCCATAGTACCCACAGCACCTGCCATCTTTATTCTTACCAACCTCTTTTCTAATTCACACAATCTTTCATATGACCTAGAAAATTCATATGCATAATTAGCTAATTTAAAGCCTAAAGTAATAGGGAGTGCGTGTTGCCCATGGGTTCTACCTATCATGACTAAATCCTTATAATTTAATGAATAACTTATTAACAATTCTAGTATAGTTTTCAGTTTTTGCTTTGTCAGTTTCAGTGCTTTAGAGAAAAGTATAGCGTATGCAGTATCAATAATGTCATAACTGGTAGCACCATAATGTATATATTTAGCCCCTGAGAGCTCGGCTAGATGAACAGTTAGTGCCATTACGTCGTGACCCAGTTTTTTCTCTAATTCATTAACTTGTTCCACGTCTATCTTATCTATTATTTGTTCTACTTTTTTAGCTTCATTTTCAGTACAGATCCCTACCTTGGCTAATCCATACAGTAGGGCTACCTCTACTTCTGCCATCGTTCTTAATATGTTTTTTCTCGAAAATAATTCTCTCATTTCTCTACTTCCATATCTCCATTCAAAGACACATATTTCATTACTCATGATTTAAGAAGAAATTTATTACCGTATTAAGCCTTCGTATATTGAAATGGACACAATTTTAACAATTGGGAGCCATTCTTCATTACAGATTCTCCACGGGGCTAAGAAAGAAGGGTTTAAGTCAATACAAATTACACCAGAAAACAGAGTTAAATTTTATTCACAGTTCCCCTTTATTGATAAGGTAATTGGTTATAACAATGAAGATGAAGCAGTTAATTTAATTAATAATTACGTAGAAAATGGTATCCTTATACCTCACGGTAGCCTGGTGGAGTATATAGGGAGTGAAAGGGTAAAGAAAATTAAGACAAAAATCTTTGGGAATAGGAACTTGTTTGAATGGGAAGCTAACCAAAAAAAGAAAATGAGCTTACTAAAAATGTCTAACATTCCTACACCTATGGATTTTGAGAATCCAGAGGACGTAGATCGAATGGTTATCGTTAAGCTACCTGGTGCAAAAGGAGGAAAAGGTTATTTTATAGCAAGAAATAAGGCCGAAGTTAAAGAAGGATTAAAGAAATTAGTATCTACTAAGATAATTGACAACGAGGAAGACGTAATAATACAAGAATATGTCATAGGAGTTCCTATGTATTTCCAATTTTTCTATAGCCCGATAATGGACAGACTCGAGATAACTGGAATTGATATAAGATACGAAACTAACGTTGATGGACTAAAGCGTATTCCATTTACCGATCTCGAAGTCGAACCAACTTTTGTCGTAGTGGGAAATTTACCAGCAGTAGCGAGAGAGAGCCTACTGCCTAAAGTATTTGATTACGCTATGTCTTTCGTAAATACCGTCAAGGAGAAAGTCCCACCAGGGATGATTGGGCCCTTTTGTTTAGAGTCAGTAGTTAAAGATAGTGGCGAAATCTCCGTTTTCGAGTTCTCGGGGAGAATAGTCGCCGGAACAAATCTATATATATATGGTAGCCCTTATAGTTGGCTCTATTGGGATGAACCAATGAGCGTAGGACGTAGAATAAGTAGAGAGATCAAAATTGCTATTAATGAAGGGAAATTAAACGAGGTGCTAACGTAATGAAAATAGCGGCACTAGCAAGTCATTCGGCATTAGACGTATTTGACGGAGCTAAAGACGAAGGGTTTGAAACGATCGCGTTATGTAAAAAAGGGAGAGAAAGACCTTACAAGGAATTTAAAAGAATAGTAGATAAGTGCATAATACTTGATGATTTTAAGGAAATAGCCTCAGATAAAATTGATTCAATGCTTACTAATGAAAACGCGATTATCGTTCCTAATAGAAGTTTAGCTGTTTACGTAGGGTATGATAATCTAGAAAACATGAAGACTAAATTTTTTGGAAATAGAAAAATGCTGAGGTGGGAGGAAAGAAGTGGAGAAAAGAATTATTATAAATTGCTAGACGAGGCTAAGATTAAAAGACCTGGAATTTTAAGACCCGATAACATAGATAGGCCCGTACTGGTCAAACTACCAGAAGCTAAAAGACGTGTAGAAAGAGGATTTTTCATAGCTGTAAACCAAGAGGATTTTGATAATAAAATCCTAGAATTAAGAAAAAGAGGGATAATAGACGATGAAAGCATTAAGTCAATGATTATTGAAGAGTACGTGCTTGGAGCTCATTTTAATATTAACTATTTCTATTCGCCTATTTATAATAGAGTAGAACTCCTTAGCATAGATCGTAGGATTCAGAGCGACTGGGACTCGTTCTACCGTCTGCCAGCAGATATACAGATTAAGTTAAATAAGTTACCACGCTTTATAGAAGTAGGTCATGAGCCAGCTACTATTAGAGAGAGTTTACTAGAAAAGATCTTCGAAATAGGCTACTCTTTCGTGGGAGCGTCAGAGAAATTAGAACCGCCCGGTATTATAGGGCCTTTTACATTACAGCTAATGGTTACTCCAGAACTAGATTTAGTGGTATTTGATGTAGCCCCAAGGATTGGTGGAGGGACTAACGCACATATGGGCATAGGAAGTCAATATTCTAAATTATATTTTGGTAAACCATTAAGCTTGGGTAGAAGAATAGCTCTTGAGATAAAAGAGGCTACTACAAAGAACCTCCTTGGTTTAATTACCACATAACATAAGCTTATTTTATAATTATAGATTCACGCTATACTTATTTTTAAACTCGATGATTAGGGACAGAATTATAATTATAGATATACGTGGGAAATATTTAAATATTATATAACGACATTTATCAAAACGGTGTTTAATGTTAACTATTCTGGTAGGAGGATTTTTTGGGGATGAAGGAAAAGGGAAGATCTGTGCATATTTAGGTTTAAAGGATTCACCGCAATTAGCTGTTAGAACTGGATCAATAAATGCGGGCCATACTGTAACATATATGGGGAAGCAATGGAAAGTTAGGATTATCCCATCTGCATTTGTAAACAAATCTACTAAACTTGCGCTAGCACCAGGTGCCCTTACCTCAGTTGACCTCCTTTTAAATGAAGCTAAAGAGACCGAAAGTCTAGAAAGGCTCTTAATAGATGAACACGTAGGTATTATTACACAAAACGAAATAGAGGACGAAAGAAAGGATGAATATTTGATGAAGGTAATAGGAAGCACCGGACAAGGTGTCGGATATGCTGAAGCAAAAAGAATTCTAAGGAAATTAAGACTAGCTAAAGACTTTATAGAACTAAGACCTTATCTAAGTCGAATTCCTGATCTGGTTCTAGATAAACTCGAGAAAGATGAAACTGTTCTAGTAGAGGGGACTCAAGGCCATTATCTAAGTTTATATCACGGTGAATACCCTTACGTTACTAGTAGGAATACTACATCTTCTGGAGTTTTAAGTGAGTTAGGAATAGGTCCTAAATATGTAGACGATATATTAATTGTATTTAAGTCATACGTAACAAGAGTAGGAGAGGGTCCATTAGAGGGAGAAATAACATGGGAAGAAGCTGAAAAAATGGGTATTTCTGAGACTGCTACTGTAACTGGGAGAAAGAGGAGAAGTGCACCTTTTAATGTTAAATTAGCAAAAGAAGCTATAAGGATCAGCTCTGCGACACAAGTTGCTATAACTAAAATTGATGCATTATTTAAAGGAGCTAAAGGAGTTCGTGAGTATGAAAAATTACCTAGAGAAGCAAAGAATTGGATTGATCAAATAGAGGCGGAGTTAAAAACACCTGTAACTCTGATTGGGACGGGTGAAGATGCTCTAGATACTATAGATATGAGAAATGAAAAGATAGGTAGGTGAACGTAGTTGATTTATGATGTAGTTATAGTAGGGGCAGGACCAGCGGGTTTATTTGCAGCGTATGAATTAGCTAATCTGAAGACCTCTGAGAGTGCTAAAGACCTAAAAGTTCTCCTGATAGATAAAGGCACAAGACCTTTAAAAAGGACCTGTCCTCTTTTGACTCCAAAAGAGAAATGTACGTTTTGTGAACCATGTAACATTACGTATGGAATTGGTGGTGCAGGAACCTATAGCAGCGGGATAATCAATCTTAGGCCAGATATTGGCGGAGAGTTACATGAAATATTAAGGAGCTGGGATAAGGCACAAGAGCTAATAGATTATGTTGACGAGGTACTAGTAAAATTCGGTGCCCCTAAAGATAGGTTCTTTGAACCAAACATGGAAAAAGTAAAAGAAATTCAGAGAAGGGCAGCAAAGGTAGGAGCAGAATTTATACCTATAAGACAAAGGCATATAGGTACAGATAAGACCCCCTTAGTAATAGAAAATATATTGAATTATATAGAGAAAAATAGTGTGAAAATAGAAGAACTAACCGAGGTCATAGAAATTCAAAAGAGAGCGGATCATTTCGTACTTAAGACAAATAAGAAGAATGAAATTGAAACAAAAACATTACTTGTTGCCCCCGGTAGAGCAGGTGCAAAATGGTTCTTAGAACAAGCTAGAAACCTAGGCGTTGATATGGTACCTGGGCCTTTAGATATCGGAGTTAGGGTAGAAGTTGAAGCATTCGTGATGGAGGATCTGACCTCAGCCGTTTGGGATCCTAAAGTAGTACTGTATTCTAAAAAGTACGATGATAAGGTCAGGACTTTCTGTGTCAATCCAAGAGGATATATTATGAAAGAAGTATATGATGATGGCACTATAGGAGTAAACGGGCAAACTTTTGCTGATAGAAAGAGCAATAATACGAATTTTGCCTTTTTAACTACTATAAAATTATCAGATCCGTTAGAAGATACGATAGAATACGGAAAAAGTATAGCTAAATTAATGACTAGATTGGGTGGTGAGAAGCCAATAATCCAGAGATTAATAGATTTTGAAAAAGGCAGGAGAAGTACTTGGGAGAGAATTAATAGATCTACTGTTAAACCAACGCTGAAAGACGTTACTCCAGGTGATATTAGTATGGGACTTCCTTACAGAGTAGTAAGTAATCTAATTGAAGGACTGGAGAGATTAGACAACATTGCACCTGGTCTATATTCGTCTAACACACTTCTGTATGCTCCTGAAATTAAATATTATAGTATGAAAGCAGTAGTAGATAGTAACATGGAGACAGTAGTAGACAACCTATTTGTAGCTGGAGATGGAGTAGGATTATCAAGAGGGATCAATATAGCTGCTGCAACGGGTATTTTAGCAGCAAAAGGAATAGCGAGAAAGTTAGGTCTTTAAATTAGAATTTTTATAATAAGTGTGTGCCTTTATTAAATTTAAAAATAGTAAAATGGTTTTTTATATCTTAATCAGTATTATAATGTTGTATGACCACACTAAGCGAAAATGCTTATAAAATTATTATGGAACTAGAGTATAATTTCCCGTTTGACGAAAGACCTTTCAGAGTAATTGGAGAGAGGCTAGGAATTAATGAAAATGATGTGGTAAACACTGTCAAAGAATTAGTTGATAAAGAGGTAATTAAGAGAATTGGGATGTACGTAAGCTTTAGAGCTAAGGGGATGGAAAGTGCTCTTATAGCTTCGGATATTCCTCCAGAAAACCTAGAAAAATTTAGAAAGATAGCGCTTGGAATAAAAGATTTAACACATAATTTCATAAGAAATCACCCTAAGTATAACGTATGGTATGTACTTAAGGCTGAAAATAGAGAACTGTTGAATAGGAAAATTGCGGAGTTAATGGCAGAGGTGGGATGTAAAGATTATGTAATATTATACTCTAAAAAATCATTAAAACTAAGTGTTAAATATGACGTAATTCGTGGAGTATCATATGCAGAAAATCAACCAATTCATGAGAAAATACCTACAGCGGAAGAATTAGGAATTCAAAAGGAGCTCTTAAGAGAGCTTTCTTATCCACTACCGATAATTGAAAGACCGTTTCAAAAAATCTCTGAAAAATTTAATCTGAAGGAGAGCGAACTTGTAGAGCTTATAAAAGAATTGTATGATAAAGGGGTAATCAAAGACTATGGAGCCACAATAAACGGAGAAAAAGTAGGAATAACAGAGAACGCAATGATGCTAATAAATTCTGAAGATCTAGAATCATCATGTTATAACATTGCATCTAAGTTGAGAGAAGCAACACATGTGGTCTTAAGGGAATCTAATACTAGTTGGGATTATTTATGTTACGCAATGATCCACGCTAGAAACAAAGAAATTATTTCAGAAGTGGCTAGAAAAGCGCTATCTATAACTAATGCAAAAAGTTATATGTTACTATTCAGCTTAGAAAATCTAAAGCCTGGAATTGTAATTTAAAGTAAGAACCTTTAACTTTAATATTAGTAACAACATTTCTTAGTTCTTCTATTAAATTTTTGATCCTAATATCATTTAGTTCTCCTTCAAATTCTATGTAAAAGTAATATTGCCAAGGTATAACTTTAAGAGGCCTTGAATATATCATTGTCAAATTAACGTTATATTTGTAGAATTTTTCTAATGCTTTATACAATGAACCAGGCTTGTGGGGTACGTTAAAAAATATCATTGTCCTATCTCCGTTAATAGTAATTTTCTTTGATATTATTATAAATCTAGTAATATTTAAGTTATCTTGAATATTATTCATTAAAATCCTTAATCCGTATAGAGAAGCAGCATATTGAGAACATATAGCAGCGGCTTCTCTATCCTTAGACGCATATAGGGCTGCTGCTGATGTACTCTCTACTGGGATAATATTCATAAGATTTAATCTTTGCAATGCAGCTTTGGCCTCTTGAAGTGCATGATTATGGGAGTAAACTCTTTTTATATCCTCTATCTTATTTATAGAATTATTCACAGCTAGGACTAGTTTAATCTCTTTCTCTACATAGGAGTTAACATAAATTTTATCGTATTTATATAAGTTATCTAATGTCTCGTGAACAGGGCCTTCTAAGCTATTTTCTATTGGTACTATACCTATTACATTATCTTCATTTTCCACTTTTTGAAATATCTCCGAGATTGTTTTTAACGGAACTTTGTTACCTTCTAACATATCCGCTACTTCGTTTGAAAAACTACCTTTAGGACCTAGGAAGTAAATTCCATTTGGATCATTACTCATTCATTAAATCCCTCTTAAAAAGTTAAAGCTAACCTTATCGGGTAGATATAGTTAGAACTTTCTTAAATGTTTAACAAAATATTTACAGTTATCTATTTTAGTAGTTTTTATTCGACTAACTTAGCTTCTATACCGTCTAAAGCTAAGCTATACAAAAAATCTGATAGAGCATCGCCAGAAGGTATTTCAAACATAACGTAAATCTTTGTATATCCAGGCTTCACATCACTACTAATTCTATCGTGAATAACATCAATTACATTTCCTCTTATTTGAGCTATTCTACTTAATACTTTATTTAAGTAGCCCGGTTTATCAGGTACTAGAACTTTTACTTTTACTATTCTTTTAGATTTATACAGCATTTTATCTATTATTCTAGCTAATAGTGATAAATCTATGTTTCCTCCACTTATTACCGCCACCATCTTCTTTCCTTTTCCGTCTATCTTTCCCGAAAGCAACGCAGCTACTGTAGACGCTCCAGCTCCTTCCGCTATTGTCTTGTTCCTTTCAAGGAGGAACATGATTGCATTCGCTATTTCTTCATCATCAACCAATACTATATCATCAACTAGCTCCTTAACTATTTCATAAGTTAATTTAGAGGGAGATTTAACTAATATCCCGTCCGCTATTGAAAAAGAAGGTTCTATTTCTACTAATCTACCTAAATCCTTTGATACTTTTAATGAGGGAGAGGCCGAAGATTGAACTCCTATGATTTTCACGCTTGGTAGTTTAGATTTAATCGCAATTGAAACCCCTGAGATAAGCCCTCCTCCACCTATAGGGACGATCACTATGTCCGGTTTTAAATCTAGTAGCTCTAATCCTAGCGTCCCTTGCCCTAATATCACATTTAAATCACCATAAGGATGAACCATTATGGCCCCAGTTTCTCTAATAATTTCCTCAGCTTTTTTCATTCCTTCATGAAGAAATTTCCCATACAATACGACATTAGCACCATACGATTTAGTTGCTAGATATTTAGAAATTGGAGCAGTTTCGGGCATCACAATAGTCGCCTTAATTCCAAGTGCTTTCGCAGCATAAGCTACGCCTTGCGCGTGATTCCCAGCGGATACTGCTATAACTCCCCTAGCTTTTTCTTCATTAGATAACCTTATTAGCTTGGAAAAAGCTCCCCTAACTTTAAACGAACCGGTCTTCTGTAGATTTTCCATCTTAAGATATACTTTAGCACTTAAAAGATTAGATAAAGTAGATGAATAGTCCAGCGGAGTCTCATGAATATAGTCTTTTATTAACTCCTTAGTCTTAATTATTTCATTATAGTAATTTAACCATGACATTCAGGGAAACCCTGCCATCATCATTGTTCAGAGATCGAAGGCCTCATCCTTACTATTAAATTCAACATATAACTTATTATACGTATCTTCTAAGAGTTCAGGAAGTACTTTTATGTTACCTATAACCGGCATAAAATTAGCGTCTCCATTCCATCTAGGAACTATATGCACATGTACGTGTTGATCAATACCAGCACCCGCTACTCTGCCTATGTTAGCCCCTATGTTAAACCCATCTGGTGAATATACTTTTCTTAACACTTTTAATGATCTCTTTATTATAAAAAACATCTCAGATGACTCTTCTTCTGATAATAGTTCTAAACTACTCACATGCCTATACGGAACTACCATTATATGCCCTGGGTTATATGGATATGCGTTAAGTATTACAAAATTATACTTAGCCCTAAATACAATTAAATGCCCTTTATCATTATTAGATTTAGGAAATTCGCAGAAAATACAAGTATCGTCCTTCTTTTTAGAAGCTTCTAAAATATATTTTGACCTCCAAGGAGCCCACAATACGTCCATAATTACCTAACTAATAAGAACATAGAATAAAATTAAATCTCTTTTTACTTTATCACTCTTCGGCATCCCTTACGCCTTCTTCTGTTATCGCAAACACTACCTCTCCTTCTGGCAAGTGCGGAGCGTCTACAACCCTCGCGATTCTCTTATTCCCCCTACTTTTCTTAATCTGAATTCTTATGCCCGGGACGTGATAAAGTGTATGGCCACCTACAGCTACTGTTGGATCTCCGTAAAACATATCAGGTCTTGCCATTACTTGGTTAGTTATTATAGTAGCTAAATCATACATTTCAGCTAACCTGACCAATTGATGCAAGTGCTTGTTCATTTTCTGTTGTCTAACTGCTAAGTTCTCTCTGCCAGGGTATTCAGCCCTAAAATGAGACGTAACTGAGTCCACTATTACTAGTTTGATCGCTGGATCCTTTACAATCAACTCTTGTAAATCCTCAACTATCGCCATCTGGTGATCGGAGTTTATAGCCCTCATATAGTAAATGTTATTCATAGCAGTGTCTGGATCAAGACCTACTGATTTTGACATAGCTTCAATTCTTTCCCATCTAAATGTACCTTCAGTATCAATATAAACAGCTTTACCATTCAAACCACCTTTTTCTGGCGGAAGCTGTACATTAACACTTAACTGGTGGCATAACTGGGTTTTACCTGAACCGAATTCACCAAAAAATTCTGTCATTGTTCTTGTTTCTATTCCTCCTCCCAATAATCCATCTAGAGCCTGACTACTTGTAGTAATTTTCTTTGTATTCATTCTCTCCTTTTTAACTTCTAGTGCAGTCTTGAACCTAATGTCAAGCGCATCTCTTGCTTCTTTTATTATTCTTTGTGCAGTAGTTTGAGGTATGCCCGCAGCTACGCTTAGATCTTGTGGAGATGCTACGGCTACCGATTCTAGAGTAGAATACCCAGCTTCAACTAGTTTATTAAGAATACTTTGCCCTACTCCAGGTAAGTCTGAAAGGCTCTTTACCTTCTTTCCATCACCATTCGTTGACATATATTACACCACCGAAATGTAAAATCTAAACTATACACTTCTAACTGATACTAATAAACATTATTTCCCCTCTCTTAAATACCATCCTATATCTAAATCAGGTATTATCTCTACACGTTCGTTCTTTAATTTAATCATTGAAAAGCATATGAAAATATCGTCAATATCATATATTAAATATTTGCCTTTATCTATTAATTTTTCTGAGGCTAGAATATCGTTAATACCTAAGGTAGCATTTTTTCCATAAGTTAATTTCTCTATTACTTTTCTATCTTTTAGATAAATTTTATTTTTACAAGCTAATCTAAGGTAATCCGCTATAGGTAATAAAGGATAGACCTTACCTTTTTTAATTTTTATTATAGGCTCCCCAATAGAATAAGGATATAAGTTGATCTGCTTTAATTTATTTAGAATCTCATCAACCTTACTATTTTTATCTATAACTTCAATTTGAATAAAGGCAGAAATAAATTCAAATAATAATTTATCCTGAAATAAATAAGAAAAAATGTCCTCGATACAGTTATATTCTTTTAATAGCGATGAAACGATATGAAGGAACTCGTTAAGTGAAATTTTCTTATATTCTATTTTTTTCTTAGTTTGCAAACGAAAAATCCCTCAGTATATGACTTGTGAGGATAAAATCTTATGCATTTCTTAACTTCAGGATTAAACTTCACCTGCATAAATTCTTCTATTCCGTCATCAGCAGGATAACCTTCTATCTTCTCTACTTCCATTCCTAGTTCCTCTATTGCAAAATTAACTACAGCTTCGTCTTCTTCTGGTGCAATACTACAAGTAGAGTACACTAAAGTGCCTCCATCGTCCAAGAGTTGATAAGCCGAATTAACCATTAGTAGCTGCTCTACAAAGAATCTCCTTAAATCTGATATAGTAGTTTTTGTTTTCCTACTGGGATCTTCAGGTATCAGGCCTTCTCCACTACAAGGAGCATCTAACAAGATCTTAGAAAATTTTAGCGAAGAATTAACTAAATTCTTTGAGTCTGTCCTAAGTAATATTACATTTTTTGCCTTCATTCTATTAATGTTGGACAACAAGGTTTTAATCCTCTCCCTAGATTTTTCTACAGCTAAGATTAGACCTTTATTTCCCATTAGTTGTGATATCTGAGTAGTTTTACTCCCCGGTGAAGCAGCCATATCTAAGACTACATCATTCTCGTTAGGTGATAACACATACGGAGGAACCATCGAGGCTAATCCCTGAATATAATAAAACCCTGATAAATACTCTAATGTAGCCCCTAAAGATGGAGACTTAGGAACAGTTACCACTCGATAACCATGGAGTAACCAGTCCACTTTTTGCAATTCGAAACCTTTATTTCGCATCCTTTCTGTCAATTTTTCACAGTTAATTAACAGGTCATTACATCGTATACTTTTCACTAAAGGAATACTGCAATGATATAAAAAGTCCTCTAGTTCTCCCTGAAACATATGGATATATCTTTCTATCATATAGTCTAGAAAATTATATTTTTCGGCAAATTGCTTAGCCTTAAAAGAAGGTGAGACATCAAAAAGTCTATCATACTTTTTAATATACTCCTCTACATTCATTTCCTGAT
The DNA here is from genome assembly GCF_019704315.1 of Stygiolobus caldivivus. Lineage (NCBI taxonomy): Archaea > Thermoproteati > Thermoproteota > Thermoprotei > Sulfolobales > Sulfolobaceae > Stygiolobus > Stygiolobus caldivivus. Next base: position 1,912,284 of record NZ_AP024597.1, read on the forward strand.
GACACACATAGAAAGGGAAGTAAAAATAAAATTATTTAGTCCGTCGTTAGAAACACTTTTAACGGAATTTAAAAGCAAGTATACATTTATTAATGAAGAGAATCAAAAAGATATATACTATAATAGCCCAGTTAGAGATTTCAGATTTACTGATGAAGCCTTGAGGATAAGGAAAAATAACAATAGAATAGAGCTTACATATAAAGGACCTAAACTCTCGTCCCAAAGTAAATCAAGACTTGAGATAAATGTTCAGGTCTCCAGTTTAGAAGATATGGACACAATATTACAAAAATTAGGATTCAAAAAAGTAATAGAATTAGAAAAAACTAGGTGGAATTTCAAAGTAAGCTCTTATACTATATCCTTGGATAATGTCAAAGGTTTAGGCAACTTCTTAGAAATAGAAGGAATTGACGTAGACGAGAAAGAACTGTTAGACTTTGTATCGTCATTTATTAGAGAAAACCAAATAAAAGGAGAACAAACTCTGAAATCATACTTAGAACTATTGGTGGAGAAAAATGAGAAAGCAGATAGCAATCCTAACTGACTTTGGTATATCCGATAACTATAACGGAGTAATGGAAGCCGTAATAAAACGAAATAACCCGGAAGTAGAGATAACGTATATAACACCTAACGCTAGAGAATTTAGTATATACGGTGGGGCTTATCTCCTATATACTTCGTATAGATACTTTAAGAAAGGAACGATATTCCTCACAGTAATAGACCCCGGTGTAGGTACATCCAGAAAACCTATAATTATTAAGACTAATAATTACTTCTTTGTGGGACCTGATAATGGAGTTTTGTACCCGGCATCTAACGAAGACGGAATAAAGGAAATAATAGCAATTACTAATCCTAGAGTATACTTATCTAAGAAGATATCAAATACTTTTCACGGTAGAGATATTTTTGCAATTAGTGCTACACTGCTTTCCTTAAATGTAGACCTAGAAACATTTGGGGAGAAAATTACAGATTTAGTAAAGCTTTCATTTGACTATAGCTTGGAGGAATTATCAGACGATAAAATTAAAGCCTGCGGTAAAGTCATTTATGTAGATCATTTCGGGAACATAGCCACATCAATAAGAATAGATAACGACTTGTCTTTAGGCAAGAGGGGTAAACTGCTATTTAAAGGAAAAGAAATAGACGTGCACCAGGTTAGGACATTTGGGGAAAGTAAATCACAGGAAATACTAGTATATAAAAACGGTTACTCGTTTATTGAGATCGGTATTAATAAGGGGAGTGCATTTAATATTCTCGGATTGAGAGAAGGTGATGAGATCTGCGTAGAGGTCTCTATCCAGGCAGATTCCAACCATTCCATCTAGGTCATTTCCAGGTTATTAAATGGGCGTTGGAAAGAGTAGATGAATTAATCATCGTTATAGGAAGCGCTCAAGAAAGCCACACTCTTTCAAACCCGTTTACTGCTGGAGAAAGGATAGAAATGATAAGAAGGACGTTAGAAGGTAATAATATTGACCTATCTACCATCTATTTTATACCTATACCCGATATTCTGATGAATAGCGTCTGGGTATACCATGTTAAATCCTTTTCTCCCAATTTTGATCTAATAATCAGCAGAAATCCTCTCGTATTAAGGTTGTTTAAAGAAGCTAAATATGAAATATTAGAACCCCCACCCTATGATAGAAAAATTTACAATTCTACCTATATAAGAAGATTGATGATAGAGAATAATAATGAGTGGGAAAAACTAGTACCTACTGAGGTTTCAAATTATATACATGAAATTAAGGGTGATGAAAGACTCAGGTCTATCGCTGGCTTATCTTAATCCTTAAATATATAGGCTACAGTAAGAATTTGGGGTACGTAATATGTATAGGCTTGAAACCTATTATAATGTTTTCCCGTGGCATGCTAATCATTTTGGAAGTTTACACGGCGGAATATATATGAATTGGTTAATCGATACTAGTGGGCTCTTAATGTCTAATGTAAGTCGCGGAAATTATTTATTAGCATCGGTAGATTATCTATATTTATTCAAACCCGCTAGAGTAGGTGATGTAGTAAGAGTAGTCGCTGAGGTAACTGCAGGGTGGGAAAGTTCAGTAGAAATTAAAGTGAAAGCGTGTATAAAAAGAGAGGATAAAGAAGAACTAGGTGCACTAGGATTAACCACTTACGTAGCAGTAGATGAAAATGGAAGACCTAGAAAATTACCCGTAAAGATAGGTTCCGATGATGAAGCTAATAAAAGAAGAGAAAAAAGGATAGAAAAGAAGAGAAAAGATATGTTAGACCAAGAAGACCTCTTACCAAATATGTCATTTGGGAGGAGTTACATAAGGACTATATACCCTGAACATGGATTCGGAAATGGTATTCTATACGCAGGTAAAATGTACACAATGCTAGACGAGGCCTTAGCTATAGTAGCAAAACTATATAGCAAAGGTAATGTGTTCACTGGAAGTGCTGGTGCTGCAAACTTCTTATCTCCAGTTAGAATAGGTGATATTTTAGAAATTCAAGGTGCAATTGAGTATACTGGGACTACTTCTCTTGATGTAGGTGCTAAGGTCTTTGCAATAAACCATTATACAGGTGAAAAGAGGTTAGTCACGAGAACCGTATTTTCTTTCGTAGCAATTGATGAGAACGCTAAACCTAAGCCTATTCAAAAAATAACACCTGCTACTGATAAAGAAAAAATGATATTCGAAGAGAGACTAAAAGAAAGAGAGGAAAGAATAAAACTGTCCAAAACATTACAAGAAACTGAGTTATGTCAATAGCTTTTTATTTATGAGAAATCTTGATAGACTGCTTGCTATTATGTGAGCTGACCTTAAAGGCTCAGGTTGCTTTGCATAGAATTGATAGTAGCTAACCACCTTAATTACGTCACTTTCAGGTATATTTGCCTTAACATACACTTCTCCTTTCTTTGTAGGTAGTTTTACCAAGTTCCTCATTACTTGCAAGATTATATTTACCCTCTTCTCGTCATCACTGAAATATTTAGTTAAAGCCCTTTCTACTTCATTAATCTCAGGTATTTGAGAATAAAATATGATATAGTGAATACCGTTAGTCTGTAATTCTTGCGGATCTATGTAATTAAATCCACCGAACGTGACTCCATCAGTTAAGACAATATCACATTCATCCACTATTCGAAGTATTATTGCTGTGGCATCATTACCATCTACCAAGATTCTGTCAAAATTAACGGAACTAAGTTTAGACTTATTGTATTTAGCTGATAACAAAATTGTACTTCCTTTCTTACCCTTGAAAGCTAACGGAAAATACCCGTCATCAATTCCACATACTAGCAATTCTTTCATCACTTTCAACTATAGCTTTAAGAATTATATCTTCACTAACGGCAAGACTGATCTCTTTAGTCTTACCGTATCTCCCCCTATTTACTACTTTAGCAGTTATAATCCCGACCATATCAAGTTCATTTAAAATATCGCTCACTCTACGTTGAGTAACACTTTCAACACCCATTTTATTAGCAAGCTTCAAGTATGCCTCATACACCTCGCCAGTCGTTAATGTGGACTTATCCCTTAAACCCTTTAAAATAGCAATTAAAACTAGCTTCGAATGAAATGGGAGAGTTGACAAAATTTCATAAACCCTGTCTCTTTCTATTTCGACTCTAGCCTTCTCTACATCCGAAGTAGTTATCTGATCTTTCCCTTCTCGTTCAGCTATCTCTCCCGCTACCCTTAATAAATCCAGAGCCCTTCTAGCGTCCCCATGATCCCTGGCAGCTAAAGCTGCACATAGCTTTATTACATCATCCTTAATCGCATTCTCATTAAGGGCTAACTTAGCTCTCTGTTTTAATATATCCTCTAGTTCTTCTGCGTTGTAAGGAGGAAAAACTATTTCTTCCTCTCCTAAACTGCTCTTAACTCTTGGATCTAACGTTTCAACAAATTTAACATCGTTTGTGATTCCGATTAGTGATATTTTACTCTTATTTAATTCATTATTAGCCCTAGTAAATCTATATAGTATATCATCACCATGTTTTTTTACCATTGCGTCTATTTCGTCCAAGACTATTATAACAATTGGATTAACCTCGTTTAATTTTCTTATTAACCGTCTGAATAATTCAGCTGTAGATAAGCCTGTAAAAGGAACCTTACTGTTTAAACTTTCTAATATGTCAGCTAGTATCCTATATGGGGTATCACTTTGCCTAGTATTGACATAAATATAAATAAAATTAGATGAGAACCTCTTATACAGGTTTTTTAGGACAAACTTAGTTACAGCAGTTTTACCTGTACCCGTTAACCCATAAATAAATATATTACTCGGTTTTTCCGACCTGGCTAAAGGAGCTAATATCTCGACTATTTTACGTATTTGATTTTCTCTATGTGGTAACGTTTCCGGGACGTAATCAGGTAATAACAGTTCCCGTGCCCTAAAGATCTTACCTCGTCCTAGTGTCGATAAGACCTCATCGATAATGTCGCTCATTTAATTTTTCATATTCACAAAAACATCTTTTAACCTTTGACTCCCCAGTTTAACACCCCTCTATTTCCACTGGAAACTCAGTGTATTATGAATATTGCCTCCCCCTCTATTTCCACTGGAAATATGAAGACCAATTAATACAGGTTATCATTTGACTTGTACTTGTCCTTAAAATTACCTTTTGTATAATTATAATTTATTTTACTAATTTTGTCCTAATTTAATAAAGTATAAGTTGTGTCCAGTGGAAACAGAGGGGTGCCTGTGATGATATACATAAAAGTTTCAGTCAAGAATACACGGATAAAGGAAAGAAAGTTTTAATTATTGTTTTTTGTTATCTACATAATGGGCCGGTAGCTCAGCCTGGAAGAGTGCTCGGTTGGCATCACTGAGCCAAACTCCGAGAGGTCCCGGGTTCAAATCCCGGCCGGTCCACTTTATTCTCCTTACGCAGAGAATTAAAAGGTGTGGATTAAGATAGTTTATATGTTTATATATTTATACTGGGATAGTATTTCATAACGTGAGCTATTTTACTATTAAAGCTAAGGAGGCAGCTTTAGTAGAGAATAGGATAATCCGAGTTATACTATCAGATTCTACTTTTAGTATATATGTATTTCTAGGTAAAAACAAGGATTATATAATGTCAGAAAACTATTGCTCATGTCCGGATTTTTATTATAGAGTGCTTCTACGACCCAAGAAACGTAATATAGATCGTTTAACTAGACCTACTTCAAGGTGTTATCATCTACAAGCATTACAATTAGCATTAGCTAAAGATAAAATTAGAAACATAGTGGTGGATTTTACAACACTTAGGGAGCTGATATTTGAGATCTATACTATGGATAAGTCATTTATACTAAGAAAACTAGTTACTAAATGAGGTTTTAAGTCTTGGCTATATCATCGTTAGAGGTAGCGTATTTAGGAGTGCTAGGTACTTTAATTGCGGGTATAATATATGTTACTTTTGTAGAAGTATTTAATACTGGAATTAGGATAAGAATAGGTGGTGAGAGTAAGAGTGGGAGGAAGAAGGAAAAAAAGAAAGCTACTGCTTCAAAGGCCAAAACCAAAAATACCTGATATATTTGAATGTCCTAGATGTGGAAAGGTTGCACTTAGTATTACGATTAAGGATGGAAAAGCTAAAGTTAGGTGTGGTAGTTGCGGTCTACAAGCTGAATTTGAAGTTCCGCCTGTCTATGACCAAGCAAATGCGTATGGTAAATTCATAGATTTATATTATGAGGGAAAGATTGAAATCTCAACAAGTAATAATGAGGAGAAGAAAGAAGATGAGAATGAAGGGGAAAGTGAAGAATTACATTAGGGAATTAGTTGATGAAGGTAAAGTTATACATCTTTCATTATTTGACCCAGATAAGGTTGATGAAAGTCAGGTCTATACTATAGGGAAGAAACTGGTTGAGGCTGGGACCGACGGGTTTTTGATAGGAGGTACTCTAGGAGTATCTCAAGAAAAATTGGATAGGATTATATCTACTTTGGAAGAATTCGGATTGCCAACTATTATTTTTCCCAGTAACGTGAACTTAATTTCTAGTAAAGCAGATGCTATTTTGTTTATGTCATTATTAAATTCAGACGATTTATATTATGTTGTCGGTGCACAATTAGTAGCAGCTCCTATAATAAAGAAATTAGGCTTAGAAGTTTTACCTACAGCCTATCTGATAATAGGGCACGGGGGTACAGCTGCACATGTTGGGAAGGCTAGGGTAATACCTTATGATAACGTAGAGTTAATACTAGCTTATTCTCTTATGGCACGGTATATGGGTATGGAGTATATTTATTTAGAAGCTGGTTCAGGAGCTCCAAAAACAGTAGACCCTATAGCAGTTAAAGTAGTCAAGAATAATGTTAATGGTGCTATAGTTATTGTAGGCGGAGGAATAAGAGATGAAGAAAGCGGTAAATTACTAGCTAATGCCGGTGCTGACATAATAGTTACTGGAAATATAATTGAACAAGACTCTGAGAAAGCCTTAAAAATTATAAAAGGGATTAAGAGTATGAGGAGAAGCTAATATGCCTTCCAGTAAGAAAAGAAAGAAAGAAACTGTGCCTTTAGTGTCCATGGCCGGTCTAATTAGGTATTATGAAGAGGAGAAAGAGAAAGTAAAAGTATCCCCAACTGTATTGATTATTATATCTATTGTGATAATAGCTGGGGTCATATTAGCATCAGTTTTAATTCCCCCACCTGTATAACTTGATCGGGAGCCTACCAGGGGGATACGGGGTAATATACCCTGAGGAAACTCCGGCCTCCCGATCCCTAAAGGAGTCGTATAAGACAAGGGTAGTGCCCTTGGCAACAGAACAGAAACGGACCAGCATAATGGAAAATGAAAATGAGCCAAACCTTAATCTGGGAGACTGGGTTAAGGTGGCGAGATCCATTATGCTGGTTGAAACGGCTGACCTCCTTGGAGCAAGTAGAGGAGGAGATGAGTAGGGGATCTAATCCTCCTCTTGACGCTAAGTCAGATTCCCTCTATGTACAGAAGCCGGGTTATTGGTAGGCTCCCTTAGAATTTTATCTAATATTTCTTTCTCTATTTCAAGTATCTCTTTTTCCTTCTTACCTCTATATGACTCTAAAAGTTCTCTGTTCAGTTCTAAGAAAGTATGTCCCCATTTTATGGTATTCAGTAATTTTATAGCTTCCTTAACCTCGTCTAAGATATATAATGATGCAGCAAGAGCCTCAAGTGTAGAAAGTTTATATGCTATAGCATAATGCGTTGGATTTCCAGCAAACAAAATTGGTAACCTTCTATGGTTATTCCTTTTTGCCAAGGAATTTTGTGAAATAATATTCCAAGATGCGTCAATAGCCGTAATACCGTTTCTCAAGGCTATTTCCTTATCATCTATTGAGAGAGTAATATTGGAATAAGGGTTCAGCACTATCCCTTTTTCCGTTCTAGTTAACTTAGCTAAACCTAAGCGTATTAATTTTTTACCTGTGCATTTCTTAGGGTCATCTTGGTTATAATCTATAATGAATATGTTCATTAATTGTCATAAAGTTATTATAACTTTATTTCTAATAAACCTTCTTGGGTTTAAAATTGGCATCTGCGATAGTTCTCATTAACACAGACGCCGGAGGAGAAGAAGAAGTATTTGATAAATTAAAAAATATGAAAGAAATAACAGAAGTTCATGTGGTCTACGGGGTATATGATATTGTAGCCAAAGTAGAAGCTGACTCGTTAGATAAATTAAAAGATTTTGTTACTAACACCGTAAGAAAACTTCCTAAGGTGAGATCGACATTAACGATGATAGTAGTAGAAGGGAAGAGTATAGTGAAGAAATAATAATAGGCATTGATGATCATGACTCTCCTATTGCTGGATGCACTACTCATTTTTCCGTTCTTCTAATGAGATATTTAAAAGAAAAATATAACGTTGTTTTTACGGATTTTCCCTATCTTGTTAGGTTAAACCCCAATATCCCTTGGAAAACTAGAGGAAATGCTAGCGTTAGGTTAACAATAAGGGCTAATATAGAGATATCAGAATTAGCTGAAATAGTATGGCAGAAGTCACTTGAATACGTAGAATATGTATCTAATTATACTAAGTTTAACAGAAAACCTGGAATAGCGATAACCTATTTAAGTAATTTATCAAAGCTTGAAAGTTTCTATGAGAAGGCAGTAAGAGACATAATCCCGTTAGATTTAGCTAAAAAAGTTTCCGAGAAATACGGGATAATTACAAGGGGAGAACGAGGGATAATAGGTAGTATAGCGTCTTTAGGATTTAATCCAGATAAAAAAGGGTTTACTTATGAATTGCTTACATATAAGAATGATAGTGAATCTAGACAAGTTGATGAGGAAACAGTAATTAAGTTCGATGAACGGCACTTTCCGTATGTGTTTTCGAATTATGACTATGTGAAAAAGGAAGTTCAAATTATATCCCATGGAAACGACCCTGTACTATACGGAGTTAGAGGTACGGATCCTTACGTCCTTGCATCAGCATTAGAGGAAATTAAGGTTCTGAACAGAATTAACGGAGCTATGATATTCAAAACAAACCAAGGTACAGATGACCATATTATAGGCGAAAAAGGCACGTACTATCAGACGTTCAGATCCTTGATTAAGGTGGCAACTGTAAAAATCCTACGTGGAGGTGATGTGGTCGTGATCAGCGAAGATCAGGAAGCAATAATCTTCTACAAGGAAACCGGGGAGTTAAATGAAGCGTCTAAATTGTTGAAGCAAGGGGATGAAATTATCGTTACCGGTTCTTTAAAACCTTCCTCGATATATGGAAGGATACTAGAGGCAGAGAATATGACTATATTAAGTTTAGATGCCTATACTTTTTCTAATCCTAGATGTCCAAAGTGTAATGGTTCTACGGAATCTATAGGTAGAGATAAAGGTTTTAGGTGTAAAAAATGTGGATATAAGTTTCACGGGGAAAAACAGAAGAAAGAAATAACTAGAGGATTAATTACAAATATTCAATATCAATCTAGAAAGTATAGACATCTCACAAAGCCTATATTTTTAGAATATAATAGAGATAACTTAGATGTATTAGCTAAGCAGAAGCTTGTCCATTATTTACTTTATTATCAAAAATAACGGGCCCGCCGGGATTTGAACCCGGGACCTCTGGCTTTCTCTATCAGATCCGGAGGCCAGCGCTCTATCCTGGCTAAGCTACGGGCCCAGATAGTATTATTAAGATGAAGTTAATAAGTTGAAGCGGAGTACATACTAACCTTCTTCACAATAGAATTTACAATAGCTGATAACATGTAAACTTGGTGTCGCTCATATGCTCATTACGAATTATAATATCATTTCCTGAATTAGGATGACCATGTGTATAAATAACTTAGTGCATGTAAAGTATTCTACATGGTTGAAATTATCTCCTTATTATCCTTCCTGCTCACTTTTTCATAAATTAATATTACTCAAGTTTATAATTAAACCGTTAAGTTATCATTTTATTGAAACAAAAGGCAATCGAAAAGGCGTTTAGTAATAAACTTGTATAAGATACTTGAATCACTCCGCTCTTGAAGCAAATAGGTAATTTTTTAAGGGTATTGTAAGTCTGATGATTTGGTGAATAGATTGGTATTTGAAGAGGATTGGGAGGAAGATTTTGACGAATTTGATGAGGAAGAGGATTGGGAGGAAGAGGAAGACTGGGAAGAGGAAGAGTGGTAAGATTTTCATAATTTTTTATTGTTCTAATCTAAGTTTATGCGGGGAACTTCTTTGCGAGTAGCTGTTTTAAATTATGATTACTGTAAGCCCGATAAATGTAATATAGAATGCGTGGCATTTTGTCCAATAAATAAATCAGGAAGCAAAGCCATAGAGCTATCGGATATAGTAAAAGGAAAACCAGTTATTTACGAGGAAACATGTATCGGATGCGGAATATGTATTAAAAAGTGTCCTTTTGGAGCTATAGATATAGTTAATTTACCAGATGAATTCGGAGAAGAAGAAATCCATAGATATAAGGTTAATGGTTTTAAATTGTTTGGAATAATTACTCCTAAAAGAGGATATGTAATCGGCCTTTTGGGAAAAAATAGTACAGGTAAATCTACAATACTACGTATTTTAAGCGGAGAGCTCGTGCCTAATTTTGGTGATCCACAAGCTAAACTAACAAAAGAACAAGTACTAGATCGATTTAAGGGTAAAGAGCTGTATGATTACTTTAGTTTATTATACAGTGGGAAGTTAAAAATTATTCATAAAATTCAGTACGTTGAATATGCTAGTAAATTCCTAAAAGGAACGGTAAACGAGCTATTAACTAAGGTAGACGATAGGGGTAAAATAGACGAGGTTAAATCCTTATTAAATCTTTCTCCTATGTGGACAAAAGATGTCAGATATTTGAGTGGAGGAGAATTACAAAAACTTCTAGTTGCGGCTGCACTCCTCAGAGAAGCAGACGTTTATCTATTCGATGAACCTTCATCATATCTAGATATTAGGGAAAGGATAAATATGGCTAATTCTATAAGAGAACTAACTAAAGGGAAATACGTCGTTGTGGTTGAGCATGATTTAATTGTATTAGATTATCTCACCGACTTAATAAATATAATTTATGGTAAGAGTTCTGTTTATGGACGTGTATCAAAAACGTATACTAGTAGGGTTGGTATTAATAACTTTCTCAAGGGATATTTACCCGCTGAAAATATGCAAATTAGATCAGATGAGATTAAGTTTAATTTAAAAGAACTTACAGATCTTGATTTAACGGCCAATGCTCAACCTAAGGTTATATGGACCGGACTCTCTAAGAAATTAGATGGATTTAGCCTAGAAGTTGAAGAGGGTTATGCTAGAGAAGGAGAAGTAATTGGTATTGTAGGGCCTAACGGAATAGGAAAAACAACATTTATGAGAATTTTAGTCTCGGAAATAAAACCTGATGAGGGGCAGGTTTTGACAGAAGGTTTATCCCTATCATATAAGCCTCAAAGAATAGCACCTAATTATGATGGGACAGTCCAAGAGTTCCTAGAAAGCGTAAGGAAGGACGTTTTATCGAGCTCTAATTGGTTTTTTGAAGAAGTTGTAAAAAGACTTAATTTACATAGAATTTTAGAGTCTAAAGTAATAGACTTAAGCGGAGGAGAATTACAAAAATTATACGTCACTGCATCATTAGCGAAAGAAGCAGACGTATATGTTATAGACGAACCTTCATCGTATTTAGATGTAGAAGAACGTTATATCGTGGCAAAAGCGATAAAGAGGGTAACTAGAGAGAGAAAGAGTGTAACATTTATGGTAGATCATGATTTAGCTTTACACGATTATATTGCAGATAGAGTAATGGTTTTCACTGGTGCCCCTGGGTTAAAGGGCTATGCTAAGAAACCTCAAAGTTTAAGTTCAGGAATGAACGAGTTTCTTAAGGAATTAGGAATAACGTTCAGAAGAGATATGGATAGCGGGAGGCCAAGGGTGAATAAGCCTGGGAGTTATTTAGATAGAATTCAGAAAGAAAATAATGAATATTATTCTATGAAAATAGTTAGAGAGGAAAGTAATACGTAAAATTTTTTATATTGTTTAAGTATTTAGGCTTGATGAAAACTACTATAAGTGTTATAAAAGCTGATATAGGTAGCTTAGCTGGACATCACGTAGTACATCCTGACACTATGGCTGCTGCTAGTAAGGTATTGGCTGAAGCCAAAGCACAAGGGGTTCTAATTGACTATTATATAACTCATGTTGGCGATGATTTACAGCTAATAATGACTCATAATAGAGGTGAACTAGATCCCAAAGTTCATGAAACTGCATGGAATGCCTTTAAAAAAGCAGCTGAAGTAGCAAGAGATTTAGGATTATATGCAGCTGGTCAGGACTTATTATCCGATTCTTTCTCAGGTAACGTAAGAGGATTAGGACCAGGAGTTGCAGAGATGGAAATTGAAGAAAGAGTTTCAGAACCAATAGCAATATTCATGGCAGATAAAACAGAGCCTGGTGCATTTAACTTACCTCTTTATAAGATGTTTGCAGATCCTTTCAATACTCCAGGATTAGTAATAGATCCTACGATGCATAACGGATTTAAGTTTGAAGTATTAGACGTTTATGAAGGAGAAGCTGTAACTTTAACTGCACCTCAAGAGTTATATGATTTATTAGCATTAATTGGAACACCAGCTAGATACGTAATAAGGAGAATATATAGAAATGACGATAACCTATTAGCTTCAGTAGTAGCAATAGAAAGATTAAATTTGATCGCAGGAAAATATGTAGGAAAAGATGATCCCGTTACAATAGTGAGATTACAACACGGCTTACCAGCACTCGGAGAGGCATTAGAAGCCTTTACTTTTCCACATCTTGTACCAGGTTGGATGAGAGGTAGCCATTATGGGCCTTTAATGCCAGTATCTCAAAGGGATGCTAGGGCTACCAGGTTCGATGGACCGCCAAGGTTAATAGGATTAGGTTTTAACGTGAAAAACGGAAAGTTAGTAGGTCCAAGCGACTTATTTGATGATCCTGCCTTTGATGAATCAAGAAGACTAGCCAGTGTTATAGCCGATTATATGAGAAGGCATGGTCCATTTATGCCTCACAGATTAGAACCGACGGAGATGGAGTACACAACATTACCTCTAATCCAAGAGAAACTTAAACCAAGGTTTAAGAAGGAATCTGATATGTATAAAACAAAAGAAAGCGTTTATACGAAGGGCAAATCTGCAGGGGAGTCACAAGATTAACTTTTTCTTTCCTATTCAGTATTTATTTGGAGGTAATAATAATGGGAAATGTTTATACCAAGGATATAAAAAGAGTAGCAAAAGAATTATATGAAAAGTTTAAAGACCAAGTTAGCCCAGATTTTTCTTCTAACAAGAAATTAGTCGACGCTTACGTAGATGTACAATCTAAGAAAGTGAAAAACAGGATAGCTGGGTATTTGACTAGGTACGCTAAACTAAGCAAAGAGCAAGCAAGTAAAGAGGAAGTAATAGAAGAGGAAAGTGAAGAATAGAAATGCCCCTGACTGTAGTTCTGAGGGGCCCTCTGGTAACGACTTACGGGTTTGAAAAAATCACTTACGATGGGGAATATACGATCCAAGAAATAATAAAGAAAATAGATAATAATAAGAATATAATCTATGATAATAAAGTAGGTAATATAAAATCTGGATATATAATACTGGTAAACGGGAAAGACTATAGACTTCTCAAGAACCACGTAATTAAGGATAACGATTTAATAGAAATTATCCCTATAAATCATGGTGGTTAGGATAATAATTAAAGTTTTTAAAATAATTAACTCTTCAATAGATTTTAAGTCATTAATAGGATATGATGGTAAGTGTGTATCTCAAGTTTTATCCTATATACCACCTGATATAGAAATAATTCATGCATGCGAGTTATTTCATTACTTACTTACAAAAGATAAAATAAACAAAAAGTTTAAATCCCCATCCCTTTTATTCCTCCTTCTTTTGACTCATGAAAAAAATATTAAAGATGCAACTTCCAGAGCAAGACTAGAAAATGAGAAAGCAGAAGCCCTATATCAAATCGTATGTTGTAATAATGATCAAGACAATCTTATACTCTATCAGAAGGGACTTACAAATGAGGACAGAATAGCGTTGTCTAAGAATGCAATACATTCGATGGAGTGGCTCTCTTAATTTTTATAGTATTTAATTATGAATAGTAGAGTATTCTCACTATTTCTTATGGTAATAGGATTCTTACTCTTAGTTTCATCTCTCCATTTACTTAGCTTTTCAATGTACGAGGTTCTAATAGTGATTATTATATTTGCCTTTTTTGCATTTTTATTTAGTAGACTGAATATTTATCAGAAAGTAAAAGATATAATGGTTACATCAGAATTAAAGGGTTCAATTAATAGGATTAAATATAACTCTAAAGAATTCGTTTATATTTCCTTTAAAATAGTAGGAAAAGAAGGGTCGGGACAACAAGTAGACTATACGAAAGAGATAGCCCAAGCTGTAGATATTATAAAAAGGCAAAAAGATCGTAAAGTAAAAGTAGCTATTTTAACCACTTTAGACCCATTACCAGGTAGTGGATTTATATTTTACCAAGAAGTGGATAAGGAATTTAATGAGGAAGAATTCATCATAAATACTATAAATTTAAAGAATATAATAGAAAGCATAGCTCCTCATGTTTCTTTAGAAGCAGTAGCCATAAATAATGATTTATTTTTGCCTTTTCCTAAAGTTATGGGAGGGGTATTATTCGGAGGCTACATTTTTTATAAGAAATTCGGGATAGAACAGACAGAATTCCTAGATTATAATTTTGACGTCCAAATAGGAACTACTGTAGATAACTATCAGATACCAGTAGGATTTATATCATCTGATGTCTTTAAGCATATCGCAATTTTTGGTGCTACCGGTAGCGGAAAGACTAATACGGCTTCAGTTATAGCTAGAGAATTATTTAAGAAGGGATTTAATGTTATAGTTTTAGATTGGCATGGTGAATACAAGAATTATTTACCGGATTTTAAGTACTACGGAAAGGACTCTATTATACCTTTAAATCCCATTGCGTATGAAGAACAAGATACGGAAGATATTATTGAAATAACTAAGGATGCTTTAGAGTTAACCGAGCCACAGACTTTCCTCATGTATTTAGTTTTAGAACAATTGAAGAGGATAAGAAGGCTTGACTCGACGTCGCTTAAATTAATCCTTGAAGCTATCAACTCAGAATCTTATATGATAAGGGATATTAAGTTTGCATTAGGTAGAAAGCTTTATATCTTGACCACTCCACAAGGTAGAAGGCTCTTCTCGATAGATGGAGGATATTCTTTTATTGATTTAGGAGAAAGGTTAATAGGAGGAAATATAATAGATCTAAGTTCTATATACAATATTAAGCTGCGTCGACTTTATTCACTGTACATCATGAAATTTTTATTTGAATATTATCAAAGACTAAAGGATCCTAATAGAAAGACTGTAATAATAGTAGAAGAGGCTCAAAACTATTTTAATGGCAATAATGAAATTCTCAAAAGAGCACTGCAAGAAATAAGAAAGTTTAACATTGGCCTTTGTATTATTTCACAGTCTCCATCTAGTTTAGATCCAGAGGTCATGAAAAATACTAGCATAAAAATAATTCATTCAATTAAGTCTAATTTAGATAAAAAAATAATTTCTGATTCCATAGGTCTTGATAAAGAACTATATAATGTATTAGATAAATTAGACTTAGGTGAGGCTATTTTCATTTCTCCGAATATACGAAAAAATATGTTAGTAAAAATTAAAAAAATTGGTTAGTCTTCTTCTGAGGGCTTATTTTCTCCTCCCTTTTCTCCTCCTTTGCTTTCGCTCTTCTTACCTGCAGATATCAAGTCATCAATCCTAAGTATAAGTGTTGATGCTTCCGTAGCTGCTTTTATTGCATTCATCTTAACTAGTGCAGGTTCTATTACTCCTAATTTCCACATATCTTCTATCTGTCCAGTGTATACGTTAATTCCTACCCACTTATTTGCCTCATTTTCATGAGCACTTCTTAACTTTACTATAAGGTCTATTGGGTCATATCCACCGTTTTCAATTAGTATCATAACTAAACTTTCTAATGCGTTAGCATATGCTTCAATTGCTAATTGCTCCTTTCCTCCTACTTGTGGTGCATACTTCCTCAGTCTTTTAGCTATTTCAATTTCGACTGCTCCTCCACCTGCTACAGCCCTACCATCTCTTATCACATCTGCTACAGTACCTAATGCATCTCTTAGTGCTCTCTCTGTCTCGTCAACTACTCTCTCCAGACCTCCTCTAATTAATATACTTACAGCCTTTGGATTCTTTGCGCCTTCTACAAATACCATTTTATCTTCTCCTACTTTCCTTTCCTCTACCAATGCAGCATAACCTAAATCTTGGGCCGTTAATTCATCTATATTAGAGACTACTCTACCGCCTGTAGCTCTTGCTAGCTTTTCAAGATCACTCTTCTTTGCCCTCCTTACAGCTAGGATTCCTTTTTTGGCTAAATAGTGTTGAGCTACTTCATCAATACCCTTCTGGCATATAACGACATTAGCACCAGTTTGTGCGATCTTTTCGACCTTCTCCCTTAGTAAGTTTTCCTCTTCCTCAAGGAACTTTTGCATTTGGGTAGGATCATTTATTCTAATTTCTGCATCAAGTTCAGGTTTCTCTACTTCTAATGAAGCATCAAGCAATGCAATCTTAGCATTTTCTATTCTCTTTGGCATACCAGGGTGTACTACTTCTTTATCGACCACTATACCATATACTATTTGAGTATCGTTAATACTGCCACCGTGTTTCTTAACAATCTGTATATTATCTAAATCAACGTACCACTTATTACCTCTTAATTCTGCTACTTGTGTGACGGCTTTCACTACAATGTCTGATAAATATTCTCTGGCTCCTGCTACTGCTTTGCTGTATAAGGATGTCATAGCTACCTTTCTTAACACGTCTGTATCATTTATAGATATATTTGTGGCTATCTCTTGGATTGTTTTTAGTGCTTGTTCTTCTGCTTTCTTAAATCCGCTTACAATTATGGTAGGGTGTATTTCTTTGTATAATAGTTCTTCTGCTTTCTTAACTAATTCTCCTGAAAAAATCACAGCTGTCTTTGTACCGTCAGCTGTTTCCTCGTCTTGCCCTTTAGCTATTTGAACTAAAAGTTTAGCTGCTGGGTGCTGTAAATCCATCTTATCTAAAATTGTAGCTCCATCGTTTGTAATTGTTATATCTCCAAGGCTATCTACCAGCATCTTATCCATTCCTCTTGGTCCGTATGTTGTCTTAAGCGCTTCTTCTACAGCTTTTACTGCTGCAATGTTAATTCTAAGGGCTTCTTTTCCATAAGTCCTACTTGAGCCTTCCTTTAATATTATAACTGGAATACCTTCTGGAGTAGTAGCTACAGTAGCTGTGGATGACATTTCCTTTATCACCTGTTCGTTTTCCCATTAGAAGAGGTTATATAAAAATTTTTCTTTCCAATTAACCCTAACTATTTGCCTATAAAAGTTCTGTTGGAACCGTTATTTCTCTCTGAAAGAGTAGCTCTTCTATTTTATTTTTTATTAAAATCCTTTCTCTCGTAGATACTTTAGATAAAATTTTTTCGAAATATTTCTTACTAATTCCTAGATTATGTTGCACTTTGTTGAATAAAGATTTATCATAGAAGTAGAACGTTAATGCTACTTTATATTTTATATGTTTATCTCTGAATTGTGGAAATCTTTCAATAAGGTCGTAGATAATTAATAATTTCTCGTTATTTTCAATGTATTTTAGGGGTATAATGGAGGATTCTCTAACGACACTACCATTATAAAATATGAATTTTTCCTCTACAGATCTTTTTAATTTGCCAAGACGGTTCCTTTTTATATTTTTATTGACGATCGCATCGGTTCTATTTTTAATAGATAAAGACTTAAGGATAAATGGTTCATACACAGACTTATAATTAGCTACATTAACTGGTTCATCCACGGCATTTTCATATTGTTCAAATATCTGGTCTATTACCGAACCGCAACTACTGCATACTATAATACCGTTCTTATAATCCCAGATCAAGTCTTTATTTTTACAATAAGGACACTCCATAAAAAGATAAAGGCTACTACATATACTTTTTAATTCGTTTTAAAAGTAAGAATACTGACTCAGATGGCAGAAAATAATGATATTGATAAATTTATAGTTATTAATGATTTAAAACAAAGAGGAAAAAAAGGTAGGATTTCAGGAAAATATATCTATTTAGAGTCTGGGAATAGAAAATATATAATAAAAACAATAAATGAAAATAATAAAGTTAATATTAGAGAAATAGAAGATTTCGTATCATTTTCCTCTAAAATAGATAAAGAAAGCGTTATTGCTATAGTTGATAAATATGGTGATGTCAGTTATTATTTCTTATCAGAAATAAAGCTAAATAAGAAAGGGGAATGAAAATTGGTATCTTATGAACCTCTAAGAGGAATGAAAGATTATTATGGCAAAGAATTAGAGAAGATTAAATTTATTGAAGATACCTTTAGGAAAATTGTAAATAGTGCAGGGTATTCAGAAATATACACTCCCGTAGTAGAAGAATTTGAATTATTTTCTATGAAAGGCGGTGAAGAGCTTAGGAATACAATGTATGTTTTCAAAGATAAAGCTGAAAGAGAAATAGCGTTAAGACCCGAGTTTACTCCTAGTGTAGTCAGGGCATATTTAAATAAAATGCAACACCTTCCAAAGCCGGTAAGACTATTCTATATAGGTACAGTTTATAGATATGATGAACCTCAATTTGGTAGATTTAGAGAATTTAGGCAAGCCGGAATAGAATTAATAGGTTCTAATAGTATCTTAGCGGACATAGAGGTGGTTGACTTATTGCTTCAAATATATTCCTCTTTAGGCCTCTCTAAAGATATAGAAATTAAAATAAATAACATAGCAATTTATAGAAAAATTTTCAATAAGATAAATCTTGATGAAGCTAAACAAGAACACATACTTCATCTAATAGATAAAGGGAAAAGGGAAGAGGCTTTAAGAGAATTAAAAGGTACACTATATACAGATCTAATAAACTTTCTGCTTGAACAAAATCAAGTAAAAATAGATTCTTTAGACACGGTACTGAGTGAAGTTTCAAAGTACGAAAATTTAGAGTTAACCGAAGAAATAGATAAGATAAAAGCAATTAGTAGAATTATATCTGATTTCAATATTAAAGTAAACATAGATTTAGGATTTGTAAGAGGTCTAGCTTATTATACGGGCTTGATCTTTGAGGTTAAGCATTATAAGGTTCCTTTTAGTATAGCAGGAGGAGGAAGATATGACAGTTTAGTTAGGCTATATGGAGGTAATGATACACCAGCTATAGGGTTTGCCATCGGGGTTGAAAGGACCGCATTAGTACTAGATAGTGTAGATAAATTACAAAGCCCAAAAAAAGGTGTTTTAATTATTATCTCTACTAACGATAATAGAAACAGCAGTGAAAAAGATATGATATCATATGGAATTAAAGTATTGCACAAGTTAAGGGAGTTAGGTTTAATAGTATCCCTAAACCTTAAGGAGCAGTCCATATCTAAACTTATCCCTTCATATTTAGAAGAGGGATATTCATTTATAGTGATAATAGGTAAGAAAGAATTAGAAGAAAAAAAGATAACTATTAAAAACCTAGAAAATAAATCTCAGCTCTCGATCCCAGAAAACAGTATAGAGGAGTATGTTAAGCAAATAATTTAAGTGATAAAAAGGATTTGATGAATAGGGTTATTTTAATGGAGGAATTACCTGCAACTGCTTTAGGTATCCAATTAAATGACGGAATTATCCTTGCAGGAGAAAGAAGGTTAAGCTACGGAAATTTCGTATTAAGTAGGTCAGCAAAGAAAGTCTTCAAAATAGGACGTTTCGGAATAGCTGGTGCTGGGATAATAGGAGATGTGCAGACATTATCGCGAATTATGGATGTAGAAATACGATATTATGAAATGTATAATAATAGGAAAATAAGCACTAAAGCCGCAGCTCAACTACTATCTGTAATACTATATCAGAACAAGTGGATGCCATATATTTCTGAGCTATTGTTCGGTGGATTTGACGAGAATGGCCCTAAAATGTATATTCTAGATCCAGTAGGTTCTTTAATAGAAGATGTTTATGCAGCTGTAGGATCAGGAGCTAGAATAGCCATAGGTGTATTAGAGAGTGAGTATAAACCAGATTTAACATTAGATAAAGCAAAAGAGATAGTGATTAAAGCTATGAGAGCGTCAATTGAAAGGGATGTAACATCTGGCGATGGAATAGACCTATTAACAATAAAGAAAGATGGAATTCATGAAGAGTTCATAAGGGTAATTGAATAATAAAAACTCATTGTTTATATTCATTGTTTATACTTTTGAATGTTAACAAAAATTATGATTTCTTTATACAGTAATAAACATGATCCATCATTTTGAACATATTATCCATTATTAACCCTTTACCCTTAGAAGATATCTTAACTATTAGCCCGTAAAGAGAAATCTGGTCTAACGTAGATCCATCTTCTTGGGTTTTCTCATAGAATAAGTAGCCGTGTGCACAAAAATCTTTTTCTGTATAGCTAGGTTTTTCTCTTGAAATCTCTACTCTCACATTTTCTCCTTCCCTGAATAGGTTTATCTCTTCTACTATATCTGATTCGATTAATATGTTATCTTCGCATTCTAATTTCAATATTAATAAGTTTTTCAAACTCCCTTGTTCAATTCTATTGACCTTACATAACAAGGACACCTTACCTGGCTGGATAGATTGCATATCTCTAATTGAAATGCTGTATTAAATATTATTAACCATTTTGTGATACGTATGCATATGAGTAGTAGGAGAATAAGTGGAGATTTGAATACTTTAATCGATAAAACTATTATAGTAAAACTATCCAATAACAAAACATATTCCGGGGTCTTAAGTTCTTTTGAATTGACCCCTTTCATGATATCGTTAACTAATGCTAAAGATAATGAGAATAATAGTTATTATAAAGTGATCATAAACGGCTCACTGGTAACAGAGATTTTAGTTAAGAATGCACCAATCTTCGATCCTAGAGAGTTTGCCGATTTGGTATCTAAAGAACTGAATATTAGATCTGTAGATATTAAAGTATATGAAGAGGCTGGTATAGTAACTATTTTAGATAAAATAAAGGTATCTGAAAATGGGGTAGAGGGGAGTGGTCCTCTAGCTCAAAAGGTTTATGATATATATAATAGTTATATAGAAAAGAAGAAAAAAGGAACGTAAAATGGTAGGAGAATTTGAAATAAAAGAAGAAGACTTAGCAGGAAGGATAGGGATTCTAAGTACATTACACGGTAATATTGAAACACCAACTTTTTTCCCTGTAATTAATCCTGTTAAATCTGAGATAACCGTAGAAGATATAAAAAAAGTTGGGTTTAATAACATAATAACCAACGCTTATTTAGTAAAGAAAAATCTTAACATTAAATCTCACATACACGACTACTTCAGTTTTAATGGAATAATAATGACTGATTCGGGTGCATACCAAATTTTACAATATGGGGAGATAAGTATTTCTAACAAGGAAATCGTAGAATATGAATTAGAGATAAAACCAGATATCGCTGTAATTTTAGACGTGCCTACTGGTGATGTGAAAAACGAATCGGATGCAAAACTTTCAGTAGATGAAACCTTACGCAGGATAAATGAGTCGTTACCTCACGTTAGATCTTCATCAGATCAAATTATCTGGGTATACCCGATTCAGGGAGGAAGGTTTCTTGACTTGTTAGCATATTCAGCGAAGTACTCATTTCAGTTTGATGAGTTCAAGATGTTAGCTCTAGGGAGTCCTACAGTTTTAATGCAAAGATACGAATACGTGCCTCTAATAGATATGATATACACGGCAAAGTCTAATGTTACTAGGGGAAAAGCATTTCACTTATTTGGAGGGGGTCTGCCCCATATAATGCCTTTTGCTGTAGCTTTAGGAGTAGACTCTTTCGATTCAGCATCATATATATTATATGCCCGTGATAATAGATATATTACCAGAGATAGGGTATACAGATTAGAGGAGCTAGAATATTTCCCTTGTTCTTGCCCGGTCTGCTCTAAGTATACGCCAAAAGATTTACAAGAGATGGAACAGAAAGATAGGACAAGGCTACTTGCGATCCATAATCTTTATGTAATTAAAGAAGAGATCAACGCGATAAAGCAATCCATAAAGGAAGGCAGATTATTTGAATATTTACAACAAAAGGCGTTTTCTCATCCCAGAGTATATGATGCTTTTAAATCAGTTCTTAAATATGCAGATTACCTAGAAAAATTCGACCCACGAACTAAAGGTGAAATAAAAGGTGTTTTTTTGTATAATAAAGACTCATTAGCGAGGCCTGAAATAAAAAGGCATGAAAGATTATTAAGGGAGAAGATTATTCATAAGGCTGATAAAAGTGCAAACCATAAAAAGAGAGTTGTGATAACATGTGAGGATGGGTACTATGATGATATTAATTCTGAAGTAGAAGTTTACTTGCTTAATCCGTTTTATGGACCTATTCCTATTGAGCTTAAAAATTCTTTTCCGTATTCACAGTATGAAACGCCTACAATAATAGATGATGAAATCATAGAACAAGAAAGGAAGAAACTAAAGGATTTCTTGTATGATATGAGAGATAATATAAGTTCTATTTCTGTAATAAAATGCGAAAAGTTACATATAAACTCTACCAGAGACGTTCCTATTGAGCTCTTTTTGGATCAACTCTAATTGCTTTTGTAATTCTTCTTCTATCTTTTTAGCGTCTTCATATAATTCTCCTACATCTATCTTTATGTTAAGCAGTTTACTTATCTCATCTACTGCAATAGCCGCCGCTGCCGGATCTATTCTATCTCTATCTGCATAAGGTAATAAGACAGTTGCAGGCAAATCTTCAATTTCTGAATAAATAGTAAATAATGCAAGAGGTCCTATCATTAATAGTTGTTTCTCGATTAGGGGATAATTAAGGTTTAGCTGGCTTTTTGAAGTCCTAAGCCATCGTAAATTAGTATTAGAAGTTTTATATCTCCTATCAAGACCTCCTATCAAAATTACGTTAGAAACATCAAGCTTTTTAAGCCATTTAATAACTGTTTCGGAAAACTCGTTTGCCTCTCTTTGTAATGGTAGCAAATGGCTTAGCAATACTAGAAGGTGATTTTTTTCATCATAAAACAGCTCAAAAGGAGTTGCTATTCCGTATTCATCTAAAAATGTTACGTCACGTAGATATTTTGTAAGCACGAACCCAACTCTTCTCATTCCGAGTTTCAGGGCTATATACCTTGTTGCTATATATCCTACTTCTCCTAAGGTTCTAAATCCAGTGATGAAATTAGCCCCTCTTAATTGTTCCTCGCTAATTCCTTTAAGTACAATCTTAATATTCATCTTTTATCTCCCTCTTAACAATTACAGCAACACCCCTTTTATATTGTTTTACTTCCTCTCCAGAGACTCTTGCTCTACCTATAGCGAGCAACTCGTCATCTTCGTTTACTACTAGAACTTCGTCACCAGCTCTTATGTTATTATCGGCATCAAGTACAAATTTACAAAATACATTTCTTCCATCTCTAATGAATTGCGAGATATCGTTTTGTACTACAAATCTAAATTTAGGTTTTTGGCTACACTTTTTAACGATCAAGGCGCTAATTTCAGTTAGCGAGAACAGATAATCTTGAGCTCTAAGAACTAAGAAAAGTCTATAATTTGAATCAAGTATGTTTCTGATTTTACCAGTAGAAGCAGAATATTGAATAAAAAACTTTTCATTAGGAGGAAATAAACATTCTGAAATTTCAGGCGAAAACTGATACAATGCTATCGCTTTAAGTAATTTAATTTCGGATTCTGATGCAGCTTTAGCCTCAGTTAAGTTAATCATGTGTATTTTTCATGTCTCTCTGGTATTTTATTTTTAAACCTACTCTTCTTTACTTTATCTATTGCTACAGTAATATCCTTATATGTTATATATTTTCTTCCATCTCTAATTGCATTATACCCAGCTTCTGTACATATATTTTTAATGTCAGCTCCACTTAGCCCTTCTGTCAATTTAGCTAATTCATTATAATTAATACTAGAGTCTATTTTCATTTTTGATAAGTATATTTTAAATATTTCTTCTCTGCCTTTAACGTCTGGTAACGGTACTTCTATTAGCCTATCAAACCTGCCTGGCCTCAATAATGCCGGGTCTAAGATGTCGATTCTGTTAGTAGCAGCTATTATTTTTACGTTATCAAGGGGCTTGAATCCGTCTATTTCAGCTAAAAGTTGCATTAATGTCCTTTGTACTTCTCTCTCTCCACTAGTACCTAAATCTATTCTTTTAGCTCCGATAGCATCTATTTCGTCAATAAACACAATAGACGGTGCTTTTCTTCTAGCTAATTCGAAGACTTCTCTTACAATTCTCGCACCTTCTCCTACAAATTTTTGTGCAAATTCTGACGCCACTACTTGAATGAATGTTGCATTACTTTCAGTAGCTACAGCCTTAGCTAGCATTGTCTTACCAGTACCAGGTGGTCCGTACAGTAATACCCCTTTAGGTGGTTCAATTCCTATTTCTCTGAATAACTCTGGGTTTTTTAGTGGGATCTCTACGACCTCTTTTAGCTCTTGTATCTGTGTTTCAAGACCTCCTATATCAGAGTAATGAATGTTGGGTCTTTCTACTACTTCGAATGATTTTACGATTATATCTTCTCTGTTCGGCAGGATTTCAACTATGGCAGATCCTCTTTGGGTTAAGGCTACAGATGTCCCAGGTTTTATTTTTTTAATATCTATTGCCGAGGCCACATTTACAACTAGATTTGGGCCTGAAGAACTCCTCACAACTACTCTTCCATCTGGTAATATGTCCAATACAGTAGCTTCAATGTAAGGTGGCGCTAATAATTTTTCTAATTCTCCTTTGTACCAATTCAAATCCTGTCTCAGCTTTTCTAATTCCTTAGTCAAAGATTCTATTTTTTCCTCAAGAAGCCTCACTATTGCATCATCATTATTATTTGAGTAATTGCGAGCCTTATAGCTATCAATTTCTCCTGACAACTGACCTCAGTATTATTATTGATTAAAAACCCTAAAAATGTTTAAGAGTGGATATTGTGTATAGATCCTATGCAAAGTCAGGCAATAAAATACTGTGAATTATGTGGTTCACCTATAAGAGGTAACGGAATAACCGTATTATTTGAAGGGAGTATTATTACGGTATGTCCCGCATGTTATGCAAGGATCAAAAAAAGTGCAAAAATTACCGATTTACCCAAAAAACCACAATCTAAGAAAAGTATAAAACCGTCAATGCCAAAAGTAAACAACGAAGTGGAGCTAGAAGTAGTAGACGATTATTATAAGTTAATAAAAGAAGCCAGAGAGAGACTAAAGCTTACACAGCAGCAACTAGCTCTACAATTAAAGGTCTCTGAAAATATAATAAAACGATTTGAAAGTGGTAAGTTAAAGCCTACTATTCAGCAAGCTAAACAACTAGAAAAACTACTTGGAGTTAAACTATTAGTTCCCGTAGAAGAAGGAGGAGAAGAAGAGGAGGAGACTGATTTTAATCTCACCTTAGGCGACGTTGCCCACATAAGAGAGGGTAAAAGTTGAAAGCCGTATTGTTTGTAGGTGAAGAATATGAAGACGAGGCTATAGCATTAGCTGAATCGGCACTTTATGAAATTTATAAAGTTTATCCTACACCTAGAAAGCCTAACCCTATTTTTTATCTCCAAAAAGATAAATTAGAACAAATCAAAAAGGATGATACAATAGAAGCTATAATAATTTTTGATTTGCTTAAATCAAGGCATTTTATAGGATTATATAAGGAGCTTCCATCTAAAAAAATTTTAGATAAAGTCATGTTACTACTAGAGATATTTGCACTTCATGCAGGTTCTAAAGAAGCTAAACTCCAAATAGAATTGGCAAAGTTGCGTTATGAACTACCGATTATAAAAGATATGTATAAGAAAACTAAGATCACTGAGCAACAAGGTCCTCTAGGTGCAGGAGTTTATGGTGTAGAAGCAGCAATAAGACTATATCAAAGAAGAATTGTCAAGATAAGGCAAGAATTGGAGCAATTACGTAAGGTAAAAGAAGAACAGATTAAGAAAAACGACTTTAAGAAAATAGCTATTGTTGGTTATACTAATGCAGGTAAGACGACTCTCTTTAACGCGCTAACCGGGTTAAAACAGAAAGTCGATTCTTCAATGTTTACTACGACCTCACCTAAACGTTATTCTATTCCGGTAAGAATTGACGGAAAAAAGGAGAAAGTATTGCTGATTGATACAGTGGGTTTCATTAGAGGTATCCCTCCCCAAATAGTGGAAGCCTTTTTTGTAACATTATCTGAGGCAAAATATGCTGACATATTAGTTCTTGTCTTAGACGCATCAATTGACGACATAACGCTTATCGAAATGCTTACGAGTTCTATGAAAGTTCTGCGAGAACTAGGAATTTCTGGGAAACCAATGCTGATCGTATTAAATAAAGTTGATTTAGTTAAGCCCGAAGAAGTAGAAAATAAAATATCTTTAGTAAAGAAAATTGCTGAAGAAACATATGCTCCCGTTGAAGATATAATCCCAGTATCAGCATTAAAAGGTATTAATCTTAACTATTTAAGAGAGAGATTAGCTCAGATTATATGGGCATAGAGCTTAAGGATATTTATGTTTTGAGATTGGGACATAGACCCTTTAGGGATAAAAGAATTACAACTCACGTTGCTTTAGTAGCTAGAGCTTTTGGAGCAAGAGGTATCTTTATAGAGGGAGAGGATAATCAACTATTAAAGTCAATATATAATGTTCTAGATCAATGGGGAGGAAAATCGTATTTTAATATAGAGTTTGTATCAAATCCTAAGACTTTGGTTAAGAGCTGGAAAGAACGAGGAGGTAAAGTAGTTCATCTCACGATGTATGGCATTAATATCATAAATAAGCTTTCTGACTTTGATCAAATTAATTCTCCTTTATTAGTAATAGTAGGGTCAGAAAAAGTAGAAGGGTGGTATTATTATAATTCTGACTATAATATAGCTGTAGGTAATCAGCCTCATTCGGAAGTTTCTGCGTTAGCTATCTTCTTGGACAGAATATATAAGGGTGAAGAACTAAATATATCATTTAGTGATGCAAAACTCACAATTATTCCTAAAGAGAGAGGTAAAAAGGTGGTGAAAAATGAGTGAAAAAACTGACGCATTAATACTTGAATTAGCAAAGGAATTAGTAGGAGAAGATGCGGCAGATTTGCTTAAGTATTTACTTAAAAAGAGATCTGAAATCACAGATGAAGAATTAGCAAAAGAGTTAAACGTTAAACCTAACGAAGTAAGAAAAAAACTATATTTACTATCTGAACAAGGTTTCGTAACTAGTAGAAAAACAAAAGATAAGGATTCTAGTTTGTTTATATACTATTGGAGGGTAAACTTGGATCAAATAAATGACGTGTTGTTGAATAGGAAAAGGATGATATTAGATAAGCTTAAAATAAGGTACGAGCAAGAAAAGGATTCTCTTTTCTATTTTTGCCCTCAAGATAATATAAAGTACAATATGGACGAGGCGTTAGAAAATGAGTTTAAGTGTCCAAAATGCGGAAGCCCGCTACAGTACTATGAGTCAGAAAAAGCAAGACAATTCTTAGAGCAAAAAATTAAACAGTTAGAGGAAGAGATAGAAAAAGAGACTAAACGTGGGAAGAATAACAATAATTGACCTATTTTCAGGGGCAGGAGGCTTTTCTCTAGGCTTCAGAAAAGCTGGATTCATTATAAGACTAGCTGTAGACATAAATCATGCTGCTGCTAGGACTTACTCTTTAAATTTTCCTCACACTATAGTAGTTGAAGATGATATAAGAAATTTGACAGGCAAGGATATCAGATATCTAGTTGGCGATGATATACAAATTGTTATAGGAAGCCCACCTTGCGAACCTTATACGGGTGCAAATCCTCTCAGAATGAGGGAACCCTTAGACAGGTTATATCTTGATGAAAGAGGTGAGTTGACTTTAGAATACATAAGGATGGTAGGTGAGTTGTCTCCTAAAATATTTGTAATGGAGAATGTACCTTCAATAGCTAATACGGAAAGCCTTAGAGAAGCAATTAAATTAGAATTTCGTAGAGTAGGCTATGAAAAAATATTTTTTAACTATTTAAAAGCAGAGGATTATGGAAATCCGTCAAAAAGGACTAGAGTATTTATATCTAATATTCCCTTAAATCCACCTAAATTAAAACGCCGAACTACGGTATGGGACGCTATTAATGACCTATCAGATCCAAAAATGGTAAATGCTATCCCTAACCATGAAATCCAAGAGGTTAATGAAAGAAAAATGAAAGATCTTGCTAAAACTGAAATTGACGATTATATAACTATGTTCAGAGGAAGTTCTGGTAGAAATATACCATTATATATAAGGCTTAATCCCAACAAACTAGCTCCTACAGTATTAGGGAATTCGAAATTTATACACCCTTATGAAAGCAGATTTTTAACTGTTAGGGAACAAGCGAGGCTAATGAGTTATCCAGACTTTCACGTATTTCTAGGCAATAAGGATGAGCAATATAATCAAGTAGGAGAAGCTGTACCAGTAGCCTTATCTACTGCAATAGCACGACAAATTATGAGTGAATATTATGCCTGAAATATTCGTAGTACTGCATAATGTAAGTAGTGTTCAAAAATTAATAGATTTTGTAAAATTTGCCTTTAATTTAGATATTAAGTACGTTATAGTAACTAAGATAGGTGGAGTTGCAGCGCAAGCTGGAGTCCCAGAAGCAAGTAAACTAGCTTATAGAATGAATAAGACCTTTCTAGTCTTACCTGATCTTAAAGATGCAATAGAGCTTTTTGTGCCAGATTCTACTATACTAATTTCCCAACAATTTGATAGGGATTTTTCTCCAGATGTGATAAAAAGTAAGAAGAGAATAATGTTAGTTTTTCCAGGTATAGAAGCCGGCTTTACTAAAATAGAGCAAAGTTTTGGAGAAACTTACAAGTTACCTCTATTTAAAGGTGAAGTGCCGCCGGTAGCTTCTTTGGCTCTAATATCGTACATGTTAAGTGGAGAAGAATTTAAAAAAGAGTAAAACCAAAAATGATCTCGTACTCTGGGCCCGTCGTCTAGCCTGGTTAGGACGCCGCCCTTACAAGCCCCCGCTAAGTAAGGCGGAGGTCCTGGGTTCAAGTCCCAGCGGGCCCACTTTTAAACTTAAGATTATGTTATGTTAGATCTTTTTTATGATATATCGATGAACAAGACTACTCTCTGGAATCGTTATATTTTACGCTTACTTGAAATAATAGCCGCTCCATATTCTATCGTTAGAAAGATTTATCCACAACTTATTACACTATCTATTGTAGTATATACAATAGCTTTAGTTTTCGTATATTACCAGAAATTAGACTGGGTCTCTGCTATATATGCTGCTGTAAATGTTATAACTACCGTAGGACTTTATGCCCCAGATATTAATACGATGCCCAGCGAAGAGAAAATATTTCTTACTATCTTAATTCTATTTACGGTAGGTTTATTTGCGTCTATGGTACAATCTCTAATTGGAACATTAGTAAGTAAGAATACGTGGATAGATGCCCGTGCTAGATGGAGAGGTCGACATATGATCAACCATATAGTACTTATAGGGAATTCTGAAAGTATAGTGTCTGCCACTAAAAAATTACAGCAGTTAGATAAAGATTATGTAGTTTTGACATCATCTAAGAGTATTTATGAAGAACTAAAAGCAGAAAACGTGATTCTAGGAGATCCTAAAGATGAAAATAATCTAATTAATGCCGGAATTAAAAACGCAGCATCCGCAATAATAGCTATGGACGATGACTCCGAGACTCTTCTTATTACTTTAAAAGTTCAAAAGTTAAATCCGCCCTTAAAAGTTGTTACAATGGTAAAGGACATATCTATGACCGATATAATGAAAACTGCAGGAGCTGATGTAGTTATACCTTATGAAGATATTATGGGGAGGATGCTAGCTTTTGCGTCGCTTTCAGACTCTTTTGCAGGGATAATATATTCGAGAAAAGAACGTGAGTATTCTATTGGTATATTCGACGTTAAGAAAGTAATAAAATTAAAGGATCTGCCGTCAAAGGTAGTCCCTATAGCAATTTTAAGAGATGGCCAGATAGATCCGTATTTTGATAAAGACACTGAGGTGAAACCAGGTCAATCGTTATTCGTTTTAGGAGATCCATCTGTATTTAAAGAATTAGAGAAGTTGCTAAGCTTATAATACTAAAATGAAAACAGAAAACACAAAATCCTATGTGCCATAGCGCCATTGTTTCATATATTCTATTTGCTCTTTGCTCATTGGTTCTAGTTCTATTCCCATTCCTTTAAGCTTTAGCCTTGCTACCAGCTCATCTATCTCTTGGGGTACGTTGTACACCCTATTCTCGAGCTTATCCTTATTTTCTACTATGAACTTAACAGATAGTGCTTGGTTAGAGAAACTTAAGTCCATGACCTCACTAGGATGTCCTTCAGCAGCTGCAAGGTTAACCAGTCTTCCTTCAGCCAATAGGTATATTCTTTTGCCATCTTTTAATGTATATTCTTCTAAATATGGTCTTACAGTTCTTACTTGCTTTGCCATCTCTCTTAGTCCTTTTACGTTAATTTCTACATTAAAATGTCCAGAATTGGCTAAGATTACACCGTCTTTCATTCTGATAAAATGTTCCTTATTGATTACATTGATGTTACCAGTAGCGGTCACAAATATTTCTCCTATTTCAGCAGCTTTATTCATAGGTAATACATCAAATCCATCCATTACTGCCTCTAGAGCTCTCAACGGTGATACTTCAACCACTATTACTCTTGCTCCCATACCTCTAAGCCTTTGTGCTATTCCTCTACCTACCCATCCATAGCCTGCAACAACGGCAACTTTGCCAGCAATGAGGATATTAGTAGATCTCAGTATGCCATCTATAGTGCTCTGACCTGTACCTATTCTGTTATCAAAGAGGTACTTTGTAAATGCGTTGTTAACGGCTATTACAGGGTATTTTAGTACTTTCTCCTCTTCCATTGCTTTGAGTCTAATTACTCCAGTAGTAGTCTCCTCCGTTCCTCCTAAAACCCTACCGGAGTAGTTTTCATGGATATATGCGTGTAAATCCCCACCATCGTCCATAACTACATGGGGTTCGTATTTCATTATCTCTCTTATGTTATTATAATAATCGTTTTCGTTCTCTCCTTTCCATGCAAAAACATGAATACCTTCTTCAGCCAGTGCTGCAGCGACATCATCTTGAGTCGACAAGGGATTGCTTCCAGCTAGAGCTACTTCTGCTCCTCCTATTTTTAATGTTTTAACTAATACTGCCGTCTCTTTAGTCACATGTAAGACTGCGCTTATTCTAACTCCCTTTAATGGTTTGTCTGTTTCGAATTGCTTTCTAATTTCCATAAGTGCAGGCATATGGAGCTCTGCCCACTCTATCTGTCTTTTACCTTGTTCAGATAGCGAAATGTCTTTTACTTTATAATCCATATTTTCTCCTCAGTTGCATAATGTTTCACTGAATAATTTAAGTATAACGAACTAGCTAGGTAGCGCATAATGCAAAGCTCTTTAGTTTATATTTAATGTTCTAGGGAATTACTAGAATATTTTATATCCTTTATCTTGAAGTTAATTTAGTATAGTAATGGCGTATAATTCTAGTAATAATAATCATTTATACTATCCTATATAAGATTTATTATCTATAACTTTAAGATTTCTATCTATATAAATACTATACATCTAATAAAGTAATTATATTTTATTATTTTATAAATGTTTTGTTTTCTAGGTTGATCAATCCTCGGCTAGGATCTGTTGATAAAAATAACCATAACTTTTTTAAAAGATTCTTTATCACTAATAATATGTTATGGGCCCGTAGCTTAGCCCGGTAGAGCGCCCGGCTCATAACCAATTGTGAGGGACCGGGTGGTCCGGGGTTCAAGTCCCCGCGGGCCCATACTATTCAAATTTTTATAATGAAGCTTAGGCTACTCTTAAGACTAAACTTCTATTTTGTTGCTTGTTACTACTAGGAAACACCTTATAGGTTGCGTAGTAATTATGGGAATAGTACAATTTATTTTAAATCAAGCTTAAGAAATTAGTTTTGATCGTTACTCAACCCTTATATGCTATAAGGGTGCGGGGGGTGGGACTTGAACCCACGCAGGCCTACGCCAGCGGATCACTTAACGCTAGTCTTAAGTCCGCCCCCTTTGACCAGCTCGGGCACCCCCGCGCAAATATTTGATATAATGTCTAACTTTAAATTTCTTTCCCATGTAATTTAGGTTACATTTATTATATACTCATGTTTAGGCGTTGAAATATGCTAATAAGGAATTATAGTAGAAAGCAAAAATCTTAATTTATACTCCGATTGTAGTTTTAAGGGGTAAGTATATTATGGTTGCTCACTCTAAAGGTTATAGGACAAGAACGAGAAAATTACTAACAAAGAGTGTAAGAGAACGTGGTGCAGTCCCTCATTTAAGCGCCTTAATGTATGAATATAGACAAGGGGAGTACGTAACAATTAAGATAAATCCTTCAATTCATAAAGGTATGCCTCATAGGAGATATCATGGAAGAGTGGGTGTAATAGTAGGGAAAAGAGGAAAATCATATGAAGTTAAGGTAACTTTAGGTGATAAAGAGAAAATAATTATAGTGAGGCCTGAACATCTAACTCCCTTTAATGGCGTTAAAAGGTGAAAATTTTTGTCATATTCTCTTCGAGTGTTAGAAGAACATTATATTCCTTATTCTGTTGCTAAAAAATATTTACAAGAAATAATAAGTAATGGTAATTCTTCAAACCTTCTTCAGAGGACTTTTGATTATCTAAACTCTGTCTCTAAATGCGGTGATAGTGGAGCAGAACAAATAATGGAAGAGTTAAAAGATATTGTTAAAAAGGAAGAGCTCAGGGCGATGATAGCTAGTTTATGCCCACAATCCATTGATGAAGTCAGAACAATTTTAGCCACAGATACTTCAACAACTTATACTACAGAACAAGTCCAAAAGATAATTGAAATAGTTAAGAACCACATGGAGAGTTGAGGTTTTTACTTTTAAAATTATATAATACAATGTATGCAAAGGAAAAGACCAGTTAAGGAGCGAATGGAGAAGACAGTATATGTGTTAGATTATTTGAGAGAAGGTAATCCTCTAGATAAGCACCCTATACATAAAAGTAAACCAGTTTTACAATTAATAGGGGAGGATTACTTTATGCTTATGGAAGCTTCTCCAATTAACTCTTACCAAGAATTTCAACTAGAACAAAAGTTAGAGTTAAATAATTCTCACCTAAAGATCGACTTTCACATAACTTATGAAGATTTAACATCCGTAGCTAAGGACGAGCTTGTTAAAGTCCTCAGATTAATAGTGGAAAGTAAATCCCAATTATTTACAGACTTTTTTAACAAATCAGAGCCTCTAACATTGAGGTTGCACGCATTAGAACTATTACCTAATATAGGGAAGAAAACACTTAAAACAATTTTAGAAGAGCGTAAGAAAGAACCGTTTAAGGATTTGAAAGATATAGAGCAGAGAGTAGGAATTAAAGATGTGGTGGGTATAATAGTTGAGAGAATAGTTAAGGAACTTCAAGGAGGAGAGAAGTATTACCTATTCGTTTATCCTTTAGAGGAAAAAAGGAAACCAATAGAGCATTTCGTTTATTTAGGGTATTTAGAGAAATTGGGTAAAAATGGCTAAAAAAGGGCAACACTTTTTAGTAGATGTTAATACTGTAAAAAGAATAATTTCTTACGTAGATTTTTCCCAAAGACCGCTAATAGAAATAGGAGGGGGAAAAGGGGCTTTAACTTCTATTTTAAATCCCGATTTAACAATAGAATTAGATCCGACTTTAATTCCTTTTTTAATGAAGTACAATTTAGTTATTGCAGATGCGGTAAACCCTCCTTTTTCAAGAGGGCAAGTTGTCTCTTCTTTACCCTATTATATTACTTTCGATTTTATGACTACTATGGTAAAATTATCAGGGGTCCAAAGGCTAGTTTTAGTTTTACAGAAAGATTTTATCGATAAAGTTATTAATGATCCGACTTATATATCATTTACATTAAATTTTCACTTTAAAATATTTCCAAAGGAAATTATTTCACCGAGGTCATTCTATCCTAAGCCTCGGGTATTTTCACAGATAGTCGTTTTTGAAAGAATAAAGAGCTATAATTTCTATGTTGACGAAGCCCTTAGATGTATAAGTTCGTATAAAAATAAAAAACTCTCATCTTTAAGTGAGTTTTGTAAAGTAAGATCTAATGAAAATAAGCGAATCAGGGATTTCAAACCATGGCAGGTAACAGAATTATTGAAGTTGCTGGATATAGGTTATGTATAAATGAAAATACTTACGAACCAGCAGAAGACTCCACATTACTTATGAGTATTATTAATATAAAACCTAAGGAAAAAGTCCTTGATATGGGTTCAGGTAGCGGACTTTTAGGGTTATATGCTATTATGCTAGGTGCGTCTAATGTAACATTTGTAGACATAAACCCTTTTGCTTCAGAATCTACACTTTGTACATTAAACCTAAACAAGGTTGAGCCTTATAGGTTTGAGGTTATTAATTGTGATCTATTATCGTGTTTGCGTCCGAATATAGTTTATGACGTGGCTATATTTAATCCGCCTTATCTTCCTTTTGAGGAATATGACTCATGGATTAAGTACAGTTGGTCGGGAGGTAAAGATGGGGTTACAGTTATAGAAAAATTTCTCAAAGTTATTAAAGCTAAAAGAATATATACCGTCCTTTCCTCGCTTTCAGACCTGGACAAACTTTTTGGGTCACCTTATTTTAGTAAGTATAAGATCGGGAAGAGAAAAGAGATTACAATAGGATACGAAACTATTATTAGTATGGAGCTGGTGAACGATGATTAGACTCATAGTAGTGGAACCAGAAGGTTCATATAATGTGGGGTTTATTGCAAGATTAGTAAAGAATTTTGAAGTGGATGAATTTTACTTAGTAAATCCGAAATGTAAGATGGAAGAGGCTATTAATTTCTCTGCACAAGGTAGAGATATCTTGGAAAAAAAGGCTTTGATAGTTTCAGCCTTTGATGATGCTATTAAAGATCTCGATATAAAAATAGCCACTTCAAGTATAGCTGATAATGAAGGGGATCTTCTCCGGCGGTCAATTAAACCATGGGAAATAGGAAAATTCATTTCAGATGATAAAAAAATTGGCTTGATTTTCGGGAGAGAGAGCGTGGGACTAACCAGAGAGGAAATATTTAAATCAGATTTTCTATTACATATTCCGGGAAACCCAGCATATCCAGTGTTAAATCTCTCACATGCAGTAAGCATAGTTTTATATGAGGTGTATAAATTAAGGACAAGTTCGATAAAAAATGAAAACATTTCAAATGAATCCATAAAGTTAATGGAACTATATTCTAGAAAAATTATTGATAGTCTGAAACGTAGTGAAGGCGACGAATACATGTATGTAGTGTTAAAGAGGGTTTTGCTTAAGGGAGTTTCAAGTGAAATAGAGGCAAAAACTATTGTTAGGTTGCTAAGGAAGATTTATGTTAAGATCAGTATAGCCGAGGGGAAGAAAGTAGATGAAATAGAGTGAAAATTTTTTATAAAGGTTGTTTAGAGTATGTGATAGTCATGTCATCAAAAGCTAGCTCGACGATTAAGGACAAATGGAAGCTTAAGAAGTGGTTTACGATCCTATCACCAAAAGTATTTGGGGAAGTACCTCTGGGAAGTACACCTGCGTTTGAGATCTCACAGACCCTCAATAGAAAGGTAGAAGCTACTTTATATGACTTAACAGGCGATTTTAGTATGGTTTACGTACACTTATACTTTAAAGTAATCGGGAATGAAGGAGAAAGGCTAGTTACAAGGTTCGCTGGTCATGAATTATCTAGGGATTATATTAGGTCTTTAATAAGGAGGAAAAGTTCAAAAATAAATACTATAATCGATGTGAAAACCCAAGACGGTTATATTGTAAGGGTAAAGGGTCTAGCCCTTACTACTTATAGAGCTCATAGATCACAGAAGACGGCTATTAGAAGGGTTATGGCTTATACAATTACAAAGAAAGCTGCTGAAAGCACTTTTGATCAGTTTGTGCAAGATGTAGTCTTTGGAAAATTAGCTAATGACATATTTCAAGAAGCTAAGAAGATATATCCATTGAGAAAAGTAGAGGTAGAAAAGACTAAAGTAATTAAAGTACCCGCTTCTTAATTTTTTTATGAAAGCTGTAATATTGGCTGCAGGAAAAGGAGAAAGATTAGAACCGATTACCCACACTCGTCCTAAACCGTTTATACCAGTCTTAAATAAACCTTTAATCGTAGATATTATAGAAGAGATACGAAAATACGTAGACGATGTAGTAGTCGTGATAAGCCCTCAACATAAGGATTATTTTATGAAAAATTTAAACAATGTTTCTTTTGTCTGTCAAAAAGAAGGGAAAGGTACTGGTGCAGCATTAAAAACTGTTTCATCTGTCATTAAAGAAGATTTTCTATTAATTTACGGAGATATATTTTTAGGTAATAAGTCTATAATTTCTGAGTTATTACGTGAAAAAAATGCAATTTTAGGTGTAGAAGTTAAGAATCCTAAGGATTACGGAGTCCTAGTAACAAATAACGGGAACCTCTCTAAAATTATAGAAAAGCCAGACAATCCTCCCTCTAATATTATCAACGGGGGTATCTACAAATTAGAACCAGATATTTTCACATTTTTAGATAAAATAAGTAATTCTGAGAGGGGAGAGCTAGAGCTTACAGATGCTATTACCCTTATGGCAAAAGAAAAAGATGTGAGAGTGATTAGATATCGAGATTTTTGGTTAGATATAGGTAAACCGTGGAATTTACTAGATGTAAACAAATGGGTATTAGATAATTTATCGTCTAGCTCGAATTATGGCAAAGTAGAAGACGGAGTAAAGATTAAAGGGAAGGTAATAATTGAACGAGACGTAGAGATAAAATCGGGAACATATATAGAAGGTCCTGTATATATAGGAAAAGGGAGCATTATTGGTCCTAATTCATATATAAGGCCATATACTGTTCTAGTTGAAAATAATAAGGTTGGTAATGCAGTGGAGATAAAAGAGAGTATTTTAATGGAAGGCACTAAAGTTCCTCATTTGAGTTATGTGGGCGATTCTATTCTCTCGGAGGATGTAAATTTTGGAGCGGGGACACTAATAGCTAATTTACGTTTTGATGAGAATGAAGTAAAAGTAAATATTAAAGGTAGAAAAATAGGCAGTGGAAGAAAGAAGCTAGGTGCAATCGTCGGAGGGCATGTAAGGACTGGTATAAATGTGACTATCCTACCTGGAATTAAGATAGGAGCTTACGCAAGGATATACCCTGGCGCTGTCGTTAATAGGGACGTTGGTTATGGGGAATTTTTTAAGCCTTAGCGGTTGATGATACTATTTTTATAACGTCATTGTTCTGGAGCTTATAATCGTCTCCCACTCTCATCTTATTTCTTACATTGATTGCGTATAGGAACCCTTTAGCTAGCTCACTATGTATTTCTAAAGCTAAATCTCTGGGCGTAGAACCTTTTTTGATAAGAATCGCATCGGGTAAAATGTTACCATTATGATCTGTTAGTTTTTTCTCATCTTCTACTGGATAGACTACTATCATCCCTAAAGCGTCAAAAACTGCTGTATTAACAGTCTGTTGAACACCGGTGCTTCCAAATTCTTCCAGTACGTTCTTCCTTATGTATTCTAAGGCGTCTTTTTGCTTTTGAGGTATTGGTTTTATTATTTTGAATTCTCTTTCACCGGGTATGTACTCTATTATCCCGTTTTTTGATGCTTTCCTTAGTGCTAATTCCGCCTCAGCACTGGTTGGTATTACCCACTTATATTTTCTCGTAATTTTTTGGATAAATTGCTTAGCTTCAGGTAAATCAGCTTTGTTAGCAGCTATCACAATTGGTTTAGAAATCTCTCTCAGCTTCTTGCTAAAATTACGTAAGTCATCTTCACTCCATTGCATTAGTTTTACGTTTTCTAATTTAGTTTGCCGTAGAGTCTCTATTATATGGTATTTATTAATTGATAGCCCTGAAAGTTTGGAGAGTAGTTCATCTACGGGATCTTTATTCGATAAGTCTGTAGTTCTTGCGAATTTTTGCCAATCTTTTGATACTATAGAATAAAACCACTCTTCGATTTCTTTCTCGATGAAACTTATGTCTTCCTCTGGATCTCTAGTACCTGGTTTTACTGGGATTCCTTCCTCATCTGTACTTCCGCTTGCGTCTATAACGTGAATTAGCACGTCTGCTTTTCTTAGATCATCGAGGAACTTGTTACCTAATCCTCTTCCTTCATGAGCACCTGGAATTAGTCCGGCTACGTCTACCATTTTGATTGGGATAAATCTATAATCGTTGATACATACAGAGTTTCTAGGATTACATTTAACGTTAAACTCTTTATGAACGCACATTTGTTTTACGTATGCAATGCCAACATTAGGCTCTATAGTTACAAAAGGTCTATTTGCTATTTCCACTTCTAGCATAGTAGAAGCGGCAAAAAAGGTGCTTTTTCCTACGTTCGTTTTTCCTATCAGTCCTACAGTTATCATTCAAGATATGATCGGACAAATGAGTTTATTAATTAGTTGTTTATTAAGTGAGTAGAAGAATAATGGCATCATCAATGTATAGTTACATCGAGAGCACGTGGCAAAAGGAGGACTGGAAAAGGAACGTGTTGAGGAAAAGGCTCATTGAATGGAGAAAAAGTGAAGCTGTAGTTAGAATTGAAAAGCCGAGTAGGCTGAACAGAGCTAGAGCAATAGGATATAAGGCTAAACAAGGATTTGTAGTAGTACGAGTTAGGGTTAGAAGGGGAGGTATGAATAAACCTAGACCTAATAGCGGTAGAAGACCTAAGAGAATGGGTGTTTATGGTTATTCACCGTCCAAAGGATATAGGTGGATAGCTGAAGAGAGGGCAGCAAGGAAGTTCCCTAACTTAGAAGTCTTGGGAAGTTACTATGTAGGTGAAGATGGTCTATATAAGTACTACGAAATTATTATGGTAGATCCTTCTCATCCAGTTATCAAGGCAGATCCTAATTTAAAGTGGTTACAAGACTCCGCTAATAGGAGAAGAGTATTTAGAGGGCTAACAAGTGCTGGAAAGAAAGCTAGAGGACTGAGAAAGAGCAGAGGTCTTAAAGGCACAATAGCACATAAGTGGAAGAAGAAAGAAAAAGAAAGAGAATTAAAGAGAAGGCATGAAGGTTCAAAGTACTATAGGTTACAGAATTTTGACAAAATACCTGGGAAATGAAGGTAGCTTTTATTTCAATTTCAGTATTCTGTCACGAAACAGAAGATAGAAATAAAATTCTAAGTTCATTAGAGTCCTTTTTCTCCCTAAATAACGCAGAAGTTAAAGATAGTATAGTTCAAGGCCATTACGGTAATAAAATCGAAATAATAGAGTATAAAATGAAGGGGAAAGAGGCACAAAACATATTTGAGAAAGTACTAAGTTCATTAGATAAGGTAGATCTAATTTTATTAGTATCGACCTTACAGTCAAGAACCGATAAGGGAAAGTTACACCTAAGAATTGACAAGCAAAGATTAATAGAAGAAAATAAGATTTTCCTAAGAGATGGGGATGATGTAGTAAAACTAATAGTGTCGTTTAGAAACTTCAGAAATTCCAACGAAATAATAGAAGAGTTGAAGAACCTTGCTAGTAGAGACATGCGTGAAAACGTCTAGGCTCAAAGAATATGCAGTTAAGTTAGGGTATAATATGATATTACCAGAAGAGGATAAAAGTGAAAATATTTACAGAGTTACAATAGAATCAGATTCAAAGGAAGATCTATCCAAGAAGATCCGTAAGATAAAGGATAGTAAGATATTTTTATTTGTTAAGCCTCTTTCATCAGAGGCTCTAAGGTACTCTGTACAAAATTATCACGTTAAATCCTTAATCGTTGACAGAAAGAATATACGAATTTTTAGTAAAAAAAGTAATTTAAATTTAATAAAGCAATACGGTAAAATAGTAGAAGTACAATTAAAAAACTTAGAAATAGATGTAATTTTTAAAATTATTAATTTTAATAAGTGGATTGAATATCCTATTTTCTCCTCATGTGCAACTACGTTTAATGAGCTCTGGTCTCCTTTAGAAAAATTTTCGCTGTTAGTAACCTTGGGCGCGAATGAAGGAGATGCCTTAAAGTGGATTTATAATAACCCCTTATTACTACTTGGTAGAAATGATGCTACAAATATTTATTGATCTCATAATATTTGCTTGGCTAATAATACTCAGCTTCTATGTATTAAAGGCTAGAATTATTTATTTTAAAAAAATTAAAGCTAAGAAAAATATCAGAGTAAAGCGATATATTATATTTGAGATGATTCCCAAAGCCTATACCCAACCTGAGTTAGAGTTAGCAATTAGAGATGCAGTTAGGGAATTAGGAGGGAAGATTTGGCTGGAAATATCTAATCCTAAAGTAATTCTAGTATATCAAAATTATGGTGTAATTTCTACCACAAGAGCAGGATATAAAGCTGTAATTGCAAGTCTTCCTTTAGTAAAGAGGATAAATGGTGAGGAAGTGCTACTAGTTCCTAGAAGGACAACAGGAAGTTTAAAAAAGGCTAAAAGGCTAATAGGTATTAGATGATGACGCCGTCCCAGACTGTAAGCATGATGTGTACGCGACGAGCTGAATAACACTTTTTTACCTACAGTATCAACTCATATTTGGGAGAAAAAATTGGCATTTGGACCTGCAGCAATGGGATATGATAGGGCTATAACTATATTCTCTCCTGATGGGTCTTTATACCAAGTAGACTATGCGTTTGAAGCAGTGAGAAAAGGATGGACTACTTTGGGAGTAAAGACAAAGTCAGCAGTAGTCCTACTGTCTGAAAAGAAGAAAGCTACACAATTATTGGATGTTGATAACATAGAAAAAGTTTACCTACTTGATGACCATGTAGGGTGTAGTTTCGCTGGGCTTGCATCTGACGGAAGAATACTTATTGATTATGCTAGGTCTCAAGCACTCCAGCATAGACTGGTTTATGACGAACCCATAAATATTGACTACCTTACAAAATTAGTTGCAGATATAAAACAAGCATATACTCAACACGGCGGGGTAAGACCTTTCGGAGTAGCGTTAATAATAGGTGGAGTTGATAAAGGTGGTGTGCCTAAACTTCTTATGACTGAGCCTAGCGGTCAATTTATGCCTTACTATGCAGTGGCTATAGGGCAAGGTGGTTCAACAGCCACTGAATATTTTGAGAAAAACTATAAGGAAGATCTAAATGTAGAAGACACAATACTCCTTGCTCTTAGGGCCCTAGCATCAACATTAAAACCGGGAGAAAAACTTACGCCTTCTACTGTAGAACTGGGATATGCTACCACAGATGTGGGGGTATTCAGAAAGATGTCTGTTGAAGAAAAGGTATCTATTCTTCAGAAGTTATAGGAGGCGTTTAAAAATATATGACAAAGAAAGAAGAAATGGTTATTGCTAAGTACGAGCACGGAGGAGAGCGATTTGAAATTTTAGTAAGACCTAAAGAAGCTATGGATTTAAGGAACGGAAAAAGCGTAAGTTTGTCTGATATAGTTGTCTCTGATACAATATATAAGGATGTAAAAAAAGGTTTAAAAGCATCGCCTTCTTCTCTGAAGAAAGTCTTTGGGACTACAGATTTCGAAGAAATAGCAAGACAAATTATATTAAAGGGTGAGATCCCTCTTACAGCAGAACAAAGAAAGGAAATTTTGGAAAATAAAAGGAAGCAAGTAATAGACTATATTGCCAGAAATGCTATAGACCCAAAAACTAATTTACCAATCCCCAGAACTAGAATAGAAATGGCAATGGAACAAGCTAAGGTGCAGATCGATCCTAATAAAGACGTAGAAGGACAAGCTCTTCAGGTGGTAAGAGAGATTGCTAAAGTTATCCCTATAAAAATTGCTAAGGCGTTGATTGAAATAAAGGTGGATCCGAAGTACAGTTCTAAGGTTAAATCGCAGTTACATAACTTAGGAGAGGTAAAGAAATCTAATTGGTTAGGAGACGGGACGTTAATTGCTGAGATAGAAATTCCAGCTGGAGCACAACAGGAAGTGATAGATAAGCTTAATTCCCTAACTAAAGGAGAAGTCGAAGTTAAGATTATGCAGGTGAAGTAAAGTGGTCGAAAATGCGGCTCCAAAAATTTTCTACCAAGATAGATCTATTGTGACACCAGGAGATTTAATCGCAGAGGGTGACTTACAAGTATCATGGTCTCCTTATTTTTACAAGATAGGGAATAAGTATTATTCAGCGATAACAGGCCTTTTAAGTGTTAAGGAAGGAAATGTATTTGAAGTTATCCCATTAGAAGGACAGCATTACTATCCTAGAATAGGAGATACGGTGTTAGGACTGATAGAAGACATAGAAATTTATGGATGGGTTGCTGATATCAAATCATTTTATTCAGCTTATCTACCTGCTTCATCGTTGCTTGGAAGGGCTATAACCCCAGGTGAAGACCTAAGGCGTTTCTTGAATATAGGAGATTACGTAATAGCTAAAGTAGAGGCCTTTGATAGGACTATTAACCCGGTTCTTACTGTTAAAGGTAAAGGACTTGGTCGAGTCTCATCTGGAGTAGTGGTAGAAATATCACCAGCTAAGGTTCCAAGAGTTATCGGTAAGAATAAGAGTATGTTAGAAGTTTTAACATCAGAAACCGGTTGTGATGTTCAAGTTGCTCAAAATGGAAGGATTTTGATAAAATGTGCAAATAGCTTAAGCGAGGAAGCATTAGTTAGTGCTATTAATATAATCCAATCAGAATCTCATATAAAAGGCTTAACAGAAAGAATAAGAGCTTATTTGAGAGAGAAATTAGGTGGGAGTAGAAATGATGCAAGTGCAGAAGCCAAGGCTAATACTTGAGAACGGTTTAAGGACTGACGGAAGAAGACCAGACGAAATGAGACCTATTAAAATAGAATTAGGCGTACTAAAAAACGCAGACGGTTCAGCTATCTTTGAAATGGGTAATACTAAAGTACTAGCTGCTGTATATGGACCAAAGGAGATGCATCCAAGGCATTTAGCATTACCAGACAGAGCTTCTTTGAGGGTCAGATATCATATGACGCCGTTTTCTACAGATGAAAGGAAAAACCCAGCTCCGAGCAGACGTGAAATTGAGTTATCAAAAGTTATAAGAGAGGCTTTAGAATCAGCAGTCTTAACAGAATTATTTCCTAGAACGGTGATAGATGTCTTTATGGAAGTATTACAAGCAGACGCGGGTACCAGGCTAGTTTCTTTGATGGCAGCGTCAATGGCATTGGCAGACGCGGGTATTCCTATGAGAGACCTGATAGCGGGAGTAGCTGTAGGTAAAGCAGATGGAGTAATAGTTCTTGATCTTAATGAACCAGAAGATATGTGGGGCGAAGCTGATATGCCTGTTGCTATGCTTCCTTCCTTAGGTCAAGTGGCTTTACTCCAGCTGAATGGTAACATGACGCCTGACGAATTTAGGAAAGGCTTAGAATTAGTACAAAAGGGTATAACAGAAATTTATAATCTTCAAAAAGAGGCATTAAGGAAAAAATACGCTGAATACAAGGAGGAGTAACATGTCTGTTACACCGTCTAATCAAAACATTGTACCTATTGTTAAAAAAGAGAGTATATTAGCGTCATTAGAAAGGGGAGTTAGGACTGACGGTAGGAAACTAAATGAGTATAGGCGACTATCAATTACTTTAGGATATGCTAAAAAAGCAGAAGGCTCGGCACTAGTTAAACTGGGAGATACTACCGTACTAGCGGGTGTAAAGTTAGAAGAGGAAGAGCCTTTTCCTGATACGCCTAATCAAGGAAACTTAGTAGTTAACGTAGAACTTTTACCGTTAGCCTATGAGACTTTTGAGCCTGGACCTCCTGACGAGAACGCAATTGAATTGGCCAGAGTAGTAGATAGAAGTCTAAGGGATTCAAAAGCTGTAGATTTATCTAAATTAGTGATAGTTCCGGGCAAAAGAGTATGGACAGCATGGGTTGATGTATACGTTCTTAATTACGATGGAAATATACTTGATGCTTGTACTTTAGCTGCAGTTGCCGCACTATACAATACGAAATTACCTAAA
This sequence comes from Stygiolobus caldivivus, assembly GCF_019704315.1. Taxonomy (NCBI): domain Archaea; kingdom Thermoproteati; phylum Thermoproteota; class Thermoprotei; order Sulfolobales; family Sulfolobaceae; genus Stygiolobus; species Stygiolobus caldivivus. Next base: position 1,956,437 of record NZ_AP024597.1, read on the forward strand.
ATAGAAGGGGATGGCGATAATATTCATGTTGTAAGAGAAGAGAAGACAGATATTATACCCATAAATTATCCGGTAGTTACTGTCACTACAGCTAAGATAGGTAACCACATTATAGTGGATCCTAATATAGATGAAGAAAGTATAGCTGATGTAAAACTTTCTATATCATATACTAGGGATAACAGAATAGTTGGAATGCAGAAAAACTTTAGTGGAAACCTAACATTGCAAGACGTAGATATGATGGAAAACATTAGTAGGTCTGCCGCTCAGTATTTATTCGAAGAACTTAAAAAGTATCTTAACTTTTAAAATGTGAGAAAATATGGGAAAGGTTACTGGAATAGCTGGCAGGTTCGGCGCTAGATACGGTTCTTCCCTAAGGAAGAAATGGAAGGAAATAATGGAGAAGAGGTATAAAGATTATCAGTGCCCTGTATGTAAGACTTCTGGCAAAGTAGTCAGAGTAGCTTCTGGTATTTGGTATTGTGAAAAATGTGGTGCAAAGTGGGCGGGGCTTGCCTATACCCCGTACTAGAGTTATTCTAACATCTTCAAGAGATGCACCTTTAAGAGTAAGATCTTTTTTAAATGAGCTTGAGTACGTTATACCTTTCTCAAAGCGTATAAATAGAGGTAGACAAAACTTAGAATCAATTATCTACAAAGCTAGACTTTTTCAGGCTTCATATCTTATTATAATCGGAATTAAAAAAGGTAACCCGTCATCATTCGTAGTATATGATCTTTATACTTCATCTATAAAATATAAGTTAAGGATTTTTGGTATAACTTTAGTAAACGAAATACGTAATGATAAGGTTAAAACTGAGAGGATCAAGAGGGGGTGTATTGGCTCACTTGATGATGACGAAATCAGGCATATGTTTATTGATCTGGGTTATTATTCTCTGTCTAAATGTGATGCATATGTTTCTGGTAAAATCGTGATATTAGGGGATCGTTTTAAGAAATTATATGAGATAAAATTCCTTGATTATAAAAATAACATTTTAGGTCCGATAATTCGTTTTATATACGATGAAAGTTCAAATTGAGATAAAAATTGATGAAGTAGATGGCGAGCTAAAAAAGGTTATATTTAATTCTATACTTATTGAGCAGTTAGATCAAAAAATAGTTAAAATTGATAGAAATAATGCTAGTTTACTAATTGTTGCCAACTCTTTGAGTAGGGGAAGAGCTATAATGAACTCTTATATATCTTGGATATACACAATAATAGAGACATTAAATAAGGTGAAAAATAATGACCGAAAGAATTCCCCCGGAGTTAAAAGCTGAAATTGTAAAGCTTCAGCAATTACAAGACCAGCTTAATAGGGTTTTAACAGAAAAAAGTGTTATAGATAATCAATTGAGAGAAGTAAATAAAGTGTTACAAGAGTTAACACAGCTACCTTCAGATGCCACTGTTTATAAAATGGTCGGGAATTTACTGGTTAAAGTAAATAAAGACGATGTCCAGAAAGAATTAGATGAGCAAAAGACTATTTTAGAGTTAAGGTCAAGGACATATCAAAATCAGGAAGCTAAACTTAGGGCTCAACTTGAAGAGAGACAAAAGAAGGTTAATGAGCTGATGGCTAAATACTATCCACAAGGTGGCGGAGTGCCAAAGGCTTAAGTAGTTATCTTAGTGATTTTTTATAATGTGTTACGTATATACGCTGATTATCGGGAAAAAGAAAGCGGAATCCCTGACTTGCTTAGAGAATTAGGTGCAGTTGTTGTACTAGAAAATTTAAGTGTAGCCGATTATGTTATATCAGAAAAAATCGGAATAGAGCGGAAATCAGTTACTGATTTAGTCTCTTCTGTGTTCGATAAAAGGTTTTTTGATCAACTATCTAGGCTAAAAGAGGTTTATGAAAAACCTGTTTTACTCATAGAAGGAAAACTGGACTATATAAAAAATATAACCGACAGATGGAATGCAATTAGTGCTGCGATAATTTCAGCAGTGTTTGATTTAGATATAAAGGTTATATACTCAATGACTAAAAGAGATAGCGCTTATATTCTGTATAAAATAGCAGATAAAGCGTTCTCTAGTCCTCAAGATAACCAGAAAGGTGTTATTAATTTACATGATAAACCAAAATTTGAAAACCTGAGAGATATGCAATTATATGTAATAGAGTCTTTACCTTACGTCGGATCTAAATTAGCTCCTAAGTTATTAGAAAAGTTTGGATCAATAGAAGAAGTGTGTAAAGCTTCGGTATCTGAATTAGAGAAAGTGATAGGAAGTAGAAAAAGGGCTGAAGAAATTTATAAGGTACTCCACACAAAATATAAAAGCGTAGAAGAAAATAATTCTAAGCAGGATAAAAAAACAAGGGGAATATTGGATTTTTTATAGGACTAGAGTCTGAATTGTACTGCAAATTTCTTCTTTTCGGCTTTCCAGTCTACATTAACCGGCGGTAATCCAGACTTATCTCTCAGATAGTTATAGGCTGATAGTGCAGCTTTGACTCCTTCAGCTGCTGCTACTACAGCTTGTTTGTAAGGTGTTGAAGTAACATCTCCAGCTGCGAATATTCCTTCACTGCTTGTTCTACCCAGTTCATCGACTATTATTTCCCCTTTCTCATTTAGTTTAACTAAGCCCTTCACAATATCAGTTTTAAGCTCGTATCCCATTTCAATTATTACTCCATCTACATCTAAAATTTCAGTTTTATTATCTTTTATACTGCTTATTATTATTTTTGAAACTTTCTGATCTCCTTGAATTTCTCTCACAGTATATCCTAAATACAATTTTATGTTATTGTTATTTACTATACTCTTAACTATTTCTTCATCAGAGCCTACTAATGTGTTTGATCTAGAGATATAGTATGCTGGCTTAGCATATCTAGAAAGTAATTCAATAGCCTCTAGTCCAGGTTCACCTTCTCCGACTACAGCTGCAGGCTTATCTTTAAAAAACGCAGCGTCACATATCGCACAATAAGACACACCTTTTCCCTTTAACTCTTGTTCACCTTTAACGTGTAGCTCTCTAGGTGTCTTACCAAAAGCAAGAATCAAAGACTTGGCTTTATATTCGCCTTTTATGCCTTTAATAATAAATAAATCCCCTTCTTTTTCTATTTTATTTATCTCTTCTCCATATATAAAATTAGCCCCAAATCGTCTAGCTTGCTTTTCAATTTTCTGAGCAAGGCCTATTCCAGATGACGAATCTACAGCAGGATAATTTTCTATCAATTCAGTTAAGGTTAGTTGACCTCCGAGGTCTTTTGATACTACTAGTGTTTTCATTTTTTGTCTTGCAGTATATAATGCTGCACTCAGTCCAGCAACTCCTGCACCTATTATAATTACATCATATACATTTTCATTTATACTGTTCATAATAACATTAAGTAACTTCTTATAATAAAAATTTAATTAATGAAATAATCCATAAGCTTTCTAATGTAAGAAAAGTATTGACTATCATAGTTATGACTCCCAATACACTTTAATATTCAAACTCATTACTTACTAACTAAATACGGTGATCTAAGCCTTGCCACGTTATAAGACAGTAGAACAAGTACTGTCTTTAATGAAAGATATAACAAGAGTTAGAAATATTGGTATAATTGCTCACGTGGATCACGGTAAAACCACAACTAGTGATACATTACTAGCAGCATCTGGTATAATATCGCAAAAAGTCGCCGGAGAGGCTTTAGCTTTAGATTATCTGTCCGTTGAGCAACAGAGAGGAATTACAGTGAAGGCAGCTAACGTTAGCCTCTATCATGAAGCTGAAGGCAAAGGTTACGTGATTAATTTAATTGACACACCAGGCCACGTGGATTTTAGTGGTAGGGTAACTAGAAGCCTCAGAATTTTAGATGGTTCAATAGTAGTAGTAGATTCAGTTGAAGGTGTAATGACTCAAACAGAGACAGTATTGAGACAGAGTCTTGAAGAAAGAGTAAGACCTATTTTATTTATTAATAAAGTTGATAGGCTCGTAAAAGAATTAAAGTTAAGCCCACAAGAAGTACAGAAAAAACTTACAGATCTTATTATGGAGGTAAATAATTTAATAGAGATGTACGCTGAACCTGAATTTAAGGAACAATGGAGAATAAGGCCAGAGTTAGGTAATGTAGTTTTTGGCTCAGCTAAAGATAAATGGGGCTTCACTGTGCCAATGGCTGCTAAAAAGGGAGTAAAGTTTAGTGATGTCGTTACTGCTTATTCTAGCGGTGATAAATCTAAGATAGAAGAACTAAGTGCTAAGGCTCCAATACACGAAGCCTTGTTAGATGCCGTAATTAAGCTAGTACCTAACCCAAGAGACGCGCAAAAGTACAGGATCCCGAAGATATGGAAGGGAGATCTTGATAATGAGTTAGCTAAAGCAATGCTTAATGCTGATCCTAATGGGCCTATAGTACTTATGATTAATGACATGAAGGTAGATCCTCATGCAGGTTTGGTCGCAACTGGTAGAGTATTCTCAGGGACTCTAAGAGCTGGAGAGGAGATTTGGTTAGTAAACGCTAAGAAACAGCAGAGAGTACTACAAGTAAGCCTCTACATGGGAGCTACAAGGGAGTTAGCAGAGGAGATTCCAGCTGGTAATATTGCTGCTGCTTTAGGTTTAGATTCAGCAAGGTCTGGAGAGACGGCTGTTGATATTAAGTTCAAAGACTCTAACGTAGGCTCATTCGAAAGTTTACATTACGTATCTGAGCCTGTAGTAACAATCTCAGTTGAGCCTAAGAATCCAAAAGATTTGACAAAGATGATTGACGCGTTAAGGAAGCTGAGTATAGAAGACCCTAATTTGGTAGTAAAAATCAATGAAGAAACTGGCGAGTATTTACTTTCGGGAATGGGATTCTTACACCTAGAGGTCTCATTACAATTACTTAAAGAGAATTATGGCGTTGATGTAGTTACAACACCGCCTATAATAGTCTACAGGGAAAGCATTAGGGCAAAGAGCCAGATATTTGAAGGAAAGTCGCCCAATAAACATAATAAATTGTATATTAGTGTAGAGCCACTTAACAATGAGACTATTGAGCTAATAGCAAACGGTACAATAAAAGAGGATATGGAAAACAAGGAAATGGCCAAGATATTAAGAGATAGTGCAGGATGGGACTACGACGAAGCCAAGAAAATCGTGGCAATAGATGAGAACATAAACGTCTTTATAGATGCTACCAGCGGTGTACAGCACTTAAGAGAAGTTATGGATACGATTATCCAAGGCTATAGGTTAGCCATGAAAGAAGGTCCATTAGCGTTTGAACCAGTCAGGGGAGTTAAAGTAGTTCTTCATGATGCTGTAATTCATGAAGACCCTGCACACAGAGGGCCTGCACAATTATATCCAGCAGTTAGGAACGCAATATTTGCCGGCTTCCTCACCGCTAAACCAACATTACTAGAACCATTACAAAAGCTAGATATCAGGGTACCTATGGAGTATGTAGGTAGTGTATCCGGCGTTATTACTAGGAAAAGAGGTAAAGTGTTAGATATGTCGCAAACTGGAAACGTTGCAAGAATAACTGCTGAAATACCCGTATCGGAATCCTTTGAATTAGCTAGTGAATTAAGAGCAGCTAGCGCAGGTAGAGCGTTCTGGGGAACAGAGTTTAGCAGATGGGCTCCGGTTCCAGATAGTTTACTAACGGACATTATTATGAAAATTAGAGAGAGAAAAGGTAAGCCTAAGCAGTTACCTAAAGTCGAAGATTTCTTATCGTGATTTTATATGGAAGAGATTAACATATTTAAAAGTACTAAGGCAATATTTTTTGATTTTGATAACACTTTAGTTTCTTTTGAAGAGAAGTCGAATGAAGCCTTACAAAAGGTCGTTGAAGATATATACAATTATTTAACTGAAAACTATCCCTCCAAGAAGATTCAAAAAGACGAGATAAAAAGGATAGTGTTTGAGACTTCTAAAGCTTTAGATGAAGAAGGTATTTACGATAGGAAGATCTGGTGGCAGAGCTCTCTTGACAAGCTAGGTATTAAAGCTGAGATGGAAGACCTGTACGAGTGGACGCAAATTTATTGGAGTATCGCCTCTAACAACACGCCATATGAAGACGCCTTAGATCTAATTGAATATCTAAAGAGAAAAGGTTTCAAATTAGGTATAATCACGAATAGTGATGGCGAGTGGGGAGATAAAAAATCCAGATTAGCTAAATTTCCGCTGATCTCTTATATAGATATAGTAATTATAGGGGGAGAGAACAACATAAAGCCTAAACCTAATGTAGAGCCCTTTATAGTCGCATGTGAGAAAATTGGTTTTAGCACTAGTTCATGTGTGATGGTAGGCGATGACCCAGTTAAGGATTGTTTAGCTTCAAGGAAGGCAGGTCTAAGGTCTATATTGGTAGATAGGAATGGAAGAGTTAAGCATGCTGAGCTCTATGCAGATTATGTTGTCAGAAGCCTTAAAGAATTAGAAGAGATTTTCTAATAATTTTCTGAAATAAGCTTGATGTATCTTTCTATCTCCTCTTTATACAGTTTGTGAATATAATAAGTATAGTTATTACTAGAATAGTCTATGTTTTCTAACTCTTTAAAGTCTTCAATTGCCATATATTCTGTGTAATAACTTTCTTTAATGCCTTTTAAAGTGTGAAAAAGCGATGTAATTATTTTACCATTAGGGTAAAGTATAGATTTATACAGTCCTATGAATTTCTCAGCAAATCTATTAGTGATACTGGTATTGGTTAAAATGGACTTTAACTCTACTGGTAAATTATGTAGTTCCTTTTTGATAAACTCGATCTTTGTATTAGAAAATCTTGGATATTTTTCTAATATATCTCGTATAATCGATAGTATTTTCTGTTCAATCAATACACTTTCTTCTCTGTTTAACACGTCAAAATTAGAGTGATAATACTTATAATCGAGTGAATGAAAGGAAATAGTAGGAGCGTTGATCTCTAGAAATCTATAACTATCAGAATATGGTGAAGGATAGGGGATTTCTTTAACATCTTCATATTTAAGCGGTGTCGTAAGGGGTGTATAGAATAAATATAGGTTATTAGAGGAGATGTTATCAAGTGATATTACCAATTTGGTGTTTTCTAGTTTCTCTCTGTTATTTTTCACATACTGTTTAGAGCCACATGCCCATGAGAAACTCTCAAAATAACAGCCGCTTTCTTCTGCTGTAAAAGATATCGCATGTATCTCATAATTTGAGTCTCTAACATGGTTTAACTCAGATAATAGAGCTACTCCTACTAAATCGTCGTGTTCTCCATAGAACCAATGATCGTGATGTGCAGTTACGTAAACTTTTTCATCTTTTTTGCCGTTTGATATTCCTTCTATAGAGAATCCTACAGAATCCATGAACGTATTCTTCATATAAAATCTACATTTTCCTTTAAGATAATTTAGCGTATTTTTATTGATAAAAAATGCCGGAATATATGGTGGAGTTTGTGGGCTGTTATGCAATAAAGGTCTGTTCTTAAGCACGATCTTCCTTATTGTGTCATCATTAAGGGTGAATAAAAGTACGGTGTCATGATCGTAAAGCTTGGCTATTCTCGCGTACTTAATACTCAATTCTGAAAGACTATTTAATGAGATTATACGATAGTTACTTGTCTCTATATCGACAGAAGGAGAATAGGGTAATACAGCAAAATATTCATCGGGAACCTTTTTACTTTCGCACTGTATTTCTGCTTCTCTACTAGACCAATTTAGGACGTCATGGTAGTACAACTTTATGTCATCGAATTTATCCTCAAATTGCGACTTAATTACATTTAATATTTTCTTCTCTTTTTTCCCTCCCGCAATGATTTCACCGAATCTTGAAAGCTCTTTTACTTTCTCATATATTCCCATTTTATGAGTCTAATGAGTGAGTATATAAATAAGGTATTTCCTCATGAGGGTGTTTTTGAAATTATATTAGGAACAGCTGGAATATCGGAAAATTTAGCCCCCATTGGATTAATAAGACATGGTGATGATTTTTTCTCTAAAATATTTAAGAATACTTTAACTTATGCAAATCTAAAAGTAAAAAAATCATGTATAGTAAATATTTCTTTAGATCCTAAAACATTTTATATACTACTGTTTAACAGCCATGTTATAAATAAGGTCGAGATAGTAAAACGAGAATATGATAACATACCTTACCTAGAGAATTCGCTGAGTATACTTTCAGAGTGTATTGAAATCGAAAATAAAGATAATTTTTCTATTTTTAAATATAATTTTATTAAATTACTTAATAATGGTACAGACTATCGAGCATTCAGTAGGGGTGATGCTCTTTTAATTGACTTACTAGTGCATATAACAAGGTTAGACATTTTCTCCGAGGAAGAATTAGCGAAGTACTCATCTATAATAGAATATGAGATAAAAACTATAGCCAGATTATCCCCCGATAAGCTCGACATAGTAAGGGATCTGATTGAGCGAATTAATGCTAAAGGGTTAAAAATCAGTTTATAATGCATATTATGATGAGCTTTACAGTAGCTTTAATCCAAGGAGATGGTATAGGACCAGAAATAGTCTCTAAATCTAAAACAATTTTAGCTAAACTAAATGAGTTATATTCTCTACCAATAAACTATATAGAAGTAGAAGCAGGAGATAGAGCTTTAGCCAGATACGGAGACGCTTTACCTAAGGAAAGCCTTAAAGTTATAGATAAGGCGGATATGATACTAAAAGGTCCAGTAGGAGAGTCGGCAGTAGATGTTGTAGTTAAATTACGGTTAATGTATGATATGTACGCTAATTTAAGACCCGCAAAGTCTCTACCTAATGTCGAAAGTAAGTACGCAAATGTAGATATACTTGTAGTCAGAGAAAATACAGAAGATTTATACAAGGGTTTTGAGTATGTAGCATCTGAGGGTGTAGCTATAGGGATGAAAGTTATAACATGGAAGGCTTCTGTAAGAATAGCGCAAGTCGCTTTAAATGAATCATTAAAGCGTAAGAAGAAAGTTACTTGTGTACACAAGTCGAACGTAATGAGAATTACGGACGGACTTTTTGCCGAAGCATGTAGAAGCGTGTTGAAAGGCAAAGTTGACTATTCAGAGATGTATGTGGATGCGGCTGCAGCTAATCTAGTAAGAAACCCCAGCATGTTTGATGTAATAGTTACTGAAAATGTATATGGTGATATACTAAGTGATGAGGCTGGTCAGATAGCAGGTAGTCTAGGGATTTCTCCATCTGCAAACATAGGAGATAACAAAGCATTATTTGAGCCTGTGCATGGTGCAGCGTTTGATATAGCTGGAAAGAATATAGCTAATCCTACTGCGTTTTTACTGTCCGTAGCTATGATGTTGGATAGAATGTATGACCTTTCTAAGGAAGAGAAATATATTAGGGCTGCTAATGCGTTACGTAATGCTATATACAAAGTGTACCAAGAGAAGAAGAGCTTAACTCCTGATGTAGGTGGAAATTCAACTACTGATGATATTGTAAGTGTAATTTCTCAGTATCTAAGTTAATGTTTAAATAACGTTTATTTATAATTCATGTGAAGGTGATGTAAATTATCTCAGCGTCAAATAAGACCCTTAACTTCAAAGTTTGACCCCTTAAAGAGCGAGGAAGAGATATTAAACTATTGGAACACCAATAATATATATAAAAAACTTAAAGAGGAAAATAATAAGTTACCTAGAAAATTTCTATTTATTGATGGACCCCCATACCCATCTAGCCCAATACCCCACATAGGTACCGTATGGAACAAGGTAATTAAGGACTGTATATTGAGGTATGAGAGGCTGGCGGGATATCGTACTTATGATCAGCCTGGCTACGATACACACGGGTTACCTATCGAAGTCGCCACTGAAAAACAACTTGGGGTACAAAAGAAATCTGACATCATAGAAAAGATCGGTGTAGCTAATTTCGTAAATAAGTGTAGGGAACTAGCTCTTACTAACGCTTCCGCATTGACACAGAACTTTAAGAATATGGGAGTATTCATGGACTGGGACAAACCTTACTATACGTTGGACAATACTTATATCTCAAATTCATGGGCAGTAGTTAAGAAAGCGTATGAAATGGGCTTATTATATAAGGGGGTTCATGTACTTCATTGGTGTCCTAGATGCGAAACTACGCTGGCAGACTATGAAGTCTCAGAGTATAAAGACCTAGAAGACCCATCTATATACGTAAAGTTTAAGATAAAAGGTTCTTCCAATAAGTATTTAGTAATCTGGACTACGACACCATGGACCATTCCTGCTAATGTTTTCGTAATGATAAACAAAGATTACGAATATGCTGAAGTACAAGTTAATAATGAGATATTGATCATAGCTAAGGATAGAGTAAAAGATGTTATGAAAGATGCCGAGATATCCGATTATAAGATTATTAGAACTTTTAAAGGAGAGGAACTATTAGGTGTAGAGTACGATCACCCTCTGAGGGATCTTGTTCCAGCACAAGCTAAAGCTGATGGTTATCATAAAGTAGTTGATGCAGGGGAGAACGTAACACTGACCGACGGTACCGGCTTAGTTCATTCAGCACCAGGGCATGGGGATATTGATTTTGAGATCGGTAAAAAATATGGAATGCCTGTCCTCATGTTCGTTAATGACCAAGGTATATACACTGAAGACGCTGGGAAATATAAGGGTAAGGCAGTAAGGAGTGTAGCTGAAGAAATAATAAACGACTTAAAGTCTAAGAACGCCTTATTACACGCTGGTAAGATAGTTCACAGATACCCGGTTTGTTGGAGGTGTAAAAGCCCGCTTATATTAAGAGCAATAGAGCAATGGTTTATAGGTGTGTCAAAACTAAAGCAGGAGTTATTATCTGAAATAGACAATGTGAATTGGGTACCTGAGTGGGGAAAAACACGTATAGGGAATATGGTCAGAGAGATAAGGGATTGGGTTATAAGTAGACAAAGATTTTGGGGTACCCCATTACCTATATGGGTGTGTCAGAAATGTAACAATGTGATAGTTGTAGGGAGTAAAGAGGAACTAAAGAAAGTTGCTATTAGTGAAGTCCCAGAAGATCTTCACAGGCCGTGGATAGACGATGTAAAAGTTAAATGCAATAAGTGCGGTGGAGAAGCCGTAAGAGTACCTGATGTTGCAGATGTATGGTTTGATAGTGGTGTAGCATTCTTTGCAAGTCTAGGAGAAGACTGGGAGACTAAATGGAAAGAAATAGGCCCAGTAGATTTAGTGCTAGAAGGACATGACCAATTGAGAGGCTGGTTCTTCAGCCTTTTAAGAGCAGGAGTTATATTGTTAAACAAAGCACCATATAAGTCAGTCCTTGTGCACGGTTTCATGCTAGATGAACAAGGTAGAGAAATGCATAAGAGCCTCGGTAATTATGTTGAACCCTCTCAGGTGGTCACAAAGCACGGAAGAGATGTCCTTAGGCTGTGGTTGCTCAGAAACACCACGTGGGAAGATGCTAAATTCTCTTGGAAATCCCTAGAACTAACTAAGAGAGATCTTAATATTATATGGAATGTTTATGTGTTCGCTTCTACTTACATGAATCTTGATAACTTTGATCCTACAATGTATTCTTTTGAGTCTATAAAACCGTATCTGAAACCAGAAGATAAGTGGCTATTATCAAGATATTATAGGATGCTCAAAGACGTATCTGAATCTATGAAGGACTATAAAGTCCATGAATTAGCTAATAAGGTAACCTCGTTTATAACAGAAGATATAAGTAGATTTTATTTAAGGTTAACGAGAAAGAGGGCATGGAATGAAGCAAATGACCCTGATAAAATAGCCATGTATTACGTGTTATATCAAGCCCTTAAGGGTTCGTTAATTTTACTGTCTACTATAACGCCATTTATAGCTGAGAGGATTTATCAGGACTTTGTAGTAGATAATTTAGACTCTGTAAGTATGGAGAGAATTCCAGAAATTAAAGAGGAATTCATAAATAAGGAAATTGAAGAAGCTTTCGACTTAGCAAAGGAAATAGCTGAAGCTGGACTGAACGCTAGGGCAAAAGCTGAAATTAAACTAAGATGGCCCATTAAAGAAGCATTCGTATTCTTAATATCTGAACAAGATCGCAGAATAATTGGTACTATTACTGATGTACTCAGATCTATGCTGAACTCTAAGGAAGTAAAGGTAGAGGGCATAGAAGGATATAAGAGGTTTAGTAAAATAAAGGCATCACCAAATAGAGGGTCTATTGGCCCTGACTTTAAGAGACTCTCTTCTAAAGTCGTCTCCTATATTGAAGAAAATAGTGAAGCCGTAGCAAACGACATAATAAATAAGGGAGTTCACGAAGCCGTAATTGAAGGCCAACCTATACAGCTCAAGGTAAATCATGTCAATATTGTAGAGGAGACTCAGCCTGGATATGTGTCAGCAAGGTTTAGTAAAGGTGTTATAGTAATTAACAAAGAAATCAGCAAAGAGGAAGAGGAAGAAGGTATTATAAGAGATATCGTAAGGAGGATCCAGTTTATGAGAAAAGAACTATCGCTTAACGTAAACGATTATATCGACTTAAGTATAAAGGCTCCTGAAGAAAGAGTGTCTACTATCCAGAAATGGTTAAATTATATAAAAGAAGAGACTAGAGCTAAACAAGTGGTCATAGGAGAAGTTAAGGGCAATTTAATCCAAGACTGGGAGATAGAGGACGAGACATACACCATAGGAGTAAGTAAGGCTTGATTTTTCCTTTTCCTAGAAGAAAGAAACTTTCAGTTGTCTTATTTCTCTCAATATTTGATGTAGAGAGCACTCTAGCAGAGATTACAATTAAGCTATCTAATGTATTACGAGCTTTAGCTGAGTTTAGAGTGAGTGAAGTAATCTGGGTATATGAGTTTAAAGAGGAGAAAAAGAAGTGGAATATTGTTAGAGACATTACAGAATATGCACTAACACCACCTTACTTGAAAAAATATATTCCCAAGAAGGATTCTCTATCTAAGGCAGGCCTCTTACAGCCTCTTAATATTCCCTCACATATAATAACGCCTGAATTCGTCGAAGGGGAGATTAGAATTAATAGAAAGGGAAATATAGGTTTAGCTGTTAATAAAGTACCTAAATCTAAGTATGCTATAGTTACGGACAGTCTTAACAAGGATGTGTGTTCTTACCCGTTTTACCCCTATTATTCGGGTTTTGCCTATAAGGTTCTTTCTTATAGTAAGTTCTTGGAAAAGTTTAGTAAAATTGATAATGTAATTCTAGGTAGTAGGTCTGGCGTAAATTTGCGGACAGTAGAGGATAAGATTAAAAAGACGTACGAGGAGAAGGGAATTTATTTAGTGATCGGCCCCCCGAAGCATGGTATACTGAAGGATTTTATAGAGTTTAATTGGCTTATCGTAAACTTCATCACTAAGCAAGGGGTAAAGGACGTAAGAGCTGAGGAAGCGCTATATGCCTCTTTAACCTTACTTAACTTTATACTGGATTCATAAAGGCTTGGAATTCAATTACCTTAAGAAACTAAGATGCTGTTTAGTAAATACACTGACATCGATTAAAAGCCTTTTATCAATAATATTATCTACAAATAACACATTACATAAAAAATCACTTCAATAAGATTAACAGCTAGATCAAAGGTATAGATTCCTCTGATGCTGATAGCATGAAAAACTTCTTAAAATCGTTATGATATTTAGTAATTATTAGGCACAAAATAGATAGTTACACTTATAAGCTAATTGGTTTAAGAAAGAGGGACTGAGGGAAATTTAATGGGTCATCGTAAGTTATCCTCGCCAAGACGTGGTTCAGCAGCTTTGCGCCCCAGAAAGAGGTCTAGTGAATTCCTCCCGACTCCTAAGAGCTGGCCGTATATACAGTCTAATGAGCCGAAGCTTTTGGGCTTTATCGGTTACAAGGTAGGAATGACGCATATATTTATGATTGATGATAAGCAAACATCCCCCAATTATGGTAAAGAGATTTATGTTCCGGTCACTATTATTGAAACTCCTCCAATAATTCCAGTCGCTCTGAGAGCGTACTATATTGACTCTAAAGGCGAACCTTCAGTTTTAACGGAATATTGGGGAGAGTTAGACGAAAAAGTAAGGAAGATATTAAGCGAGAGAAAGATAAATAAGCTAAATATTGATAAGGAAAAAATGAAATCTAAACTAGATAATATATCAAATAATATACAAAAGATAGTGGCATTAAGAGTGCTAGCTGTAACTCAACCCTATCTGATACCTTCATTAGGAAAGAAGAAGCCAGACGTTGCGGAGATTCAGATAGGAGGTGGTAATAATATAAAGCAACAACTCGATTATGCCTTATCCGTTCTTGGTAAAGAAGTCCAAGTTAAAAACGTGTTTAGAGAAGGACAATTAATTGATATCATAGGTGTAACTAAAGGTAAAGGTTTCCAAGGAGTGATAAAGAGGTATAGTGTAGTCGAGCTACCTAGATGGCATAAGCATAGGAAAGGTAGTAGAAAAATTGGTGCCAGAGGTCCTTCAATTTCCACTCCGAGTTATACGCCTCAGCCAGGTCAGATGGGCTTCCACAGAAGGACAGAGTATAATAAAAGGGTACTTAAAATAGGAGATGATCCTAAAGAGATAAATCCTGCTGGTGGATTCGTAAATTACGGGATAGTTAAAAATACATATTTAGTTATTGAAGGGTCTACATTAGGAAGTAAGAAAAGGCCTCTATTCCTTAGATATCCTATAAGGCCTACGTGGTCCCCTCAATCCGCGCCTAAAATCACTTATGTAAATCTTGCAAGTCAACAAGGGTGAAAAAATGTACATAGAACTAGAATCAAAAAAGGTACCTGTACTCGATTTACAAGGTAATAAGATAGAAGAAATAGAGCTACCAAAATTTTTCAGTTACCCTGTAAGAAAAGATCTAATAAGGAGAGTTTTCATCTCAGAGTTCACTAGATCTTTACAGCCTAAAGGAAGAGATCCAATGGCAGGTAGAAGAACCTCTGCGTTAAGCTTTGGAATAAATCTTGGACTAGCTAGAGTACCCAGAGTAAAGCAGAGTGGAGAAGCTGCATTAGCACCAAATACTGTTGGTGGAAGATTAGCTTTTCCGCCTACACCAGAAAAAAGAATAGTTGAAGAAGTAAATGAAAAGGAGAAAAAATTGGCAATAATAAGCGCGTTGTCTGCTACTACTATTCCTGATTTTGTAGCAATGAGGGGCCATAAGTTCACTGCCTCATATTTACCAATAATTGTTACTGACGAGTTAGAAAAAGTAGATAGAACTAAGTCTTTATATAAGGAAATATTTCCTAAGTTAGGTATTGCTGAAGACATAGAAAGAGTTAAAGAAAGGATTAGAATTAGATCTGGAAAAGGAAAGATGAGGGGAAGAAGATATAAAAGATCTAAAGGTCCGCTTATAATAGTTTCAAATGCTCATTCACCTTTAATTCAAGCTGGTTCGAATATCGAAGGAGTAGATGTCGTATCTGCAAATCTCGTAAGTGTCATTCATTTAGCCCCTGGCGGGCATCCAGGTAGGTTAACAATATATACGAAATCAGCTATCGATATCTTGTCTAAAAGATTACAAGGGAGAGTGATAGCATGATAATTAAGGAGTTCCTAGCCACAGAAAAGGCGATAAAGCTACTTGAGGCTCAGAACACGCTTACCGTACTGGTAGATAGAAATGCTACAAAAGCCGAGATTAAGAAAGAGTTAGAAAATCTTTTTAATGTAAAAGTAGAAAAGGTCAATACTTTAATTACGCCTTTAGGAGAGAAAAAGGCTTACGTTAAACTTAAGAAAGAATTTAATGCAAGTGAAATAGCTCATAAGTTGGGTATTTTATAAGGTGATTTAGATGGGTAAGAAATTACTTCAACAGAGAGCTGGACGTGGAGGAATAAACTTTAGGAGCCCGAGCTGGAGAAGAGTAGGAGCCGCTAGGTATCCTAATATAGTAGGGGATCATAAAGGTAAGGTTATAGATATATTACATAATCCTGGCGTAAACGCGCCGGTTGCTAAAATAAAGTTAGATTCAGGAGAGACTTTTTATACGCCAGCTGTTCAAGGGCTTACTGTAGGACAAGTGATCCAGATAGGAAGTAACGCTCCAGTGAGTAACGGTAATATAGTTGAAGTAGGTAATCTACCTGAAGGAACTGTAGTTTGTAATGTGGAAAAAACCAGAGGAGATGGGGGTAAATTTGCTAGATCGGCTGGTGCGTATGCTACGATAATTGGAAGAAGCGGAGATAAGGTATTAGTGAAGCTTACCTCAGAAAAGATAGTTCAAGTTACTGCTTCTGCGAGGGCTACTGTAGGGATTATAGCTGGTGGCGGTGTTACTGAGAAACCGTTACTAAAAGCGGGAAATAATTACTGGAAGAATAAAGTTAAAGCTAAAAAATGGCCTCATGTTAGGGGAGTAGCTATGAACGTTGTTTCACACCCTCATGGCGGAGGATTACACCAGAGCGTAAGCAGACCCTCAACAGTTTCAAGGAATGCACCGCCAGGTAGGAAGGTCGGGCATATAGCAGCTAGAAGAACTGGAAGGCGTGAAGGAGCATGATTTTTTATTTATCTTTTAAAAAATAGATGTGGGGTGTTTACGTGTCGATTGAATATCCACCTGAATGGAAAAAATTCAAATATAGGGGTAAATCGTTAGATGAATTGTTGAATATGTCTATGGACGAGTTTATAAAGCTTTTACCTTCGAGGCAAAGGAGATCTTTAGTTAGAGGTTTTTCTGATAGGCAAAGGAGACTTTTGGAAAAAATTAGAAAACATTCGAGAGAAGGAAAATATAATAAAGTCATAAAGACTCATGTTAGGGATATGATAATTTTACCTGAAATGGTAGGATTGAGATTTGCTGTATATAACGGAAAGGAATATGTTGAATTTCAAGTTATGCCTGAGATGATAGGTCATTACTTGGGAGAATTCTCGATAACCACAAAGAAGGTAGAGCATGGAGAGCCTGGACTAAAAGCAACCAGATCAAGCCTATTCCTAGCTATGAAGGGATGAAATATGCCGAACTGGTCATACCCTCAATTGTCTATACCTGAAGACAGGGTTGCTAGAGCTGTAATGAGGAATGTTGACTCATCAGTGCGAGATCTCTACAACGTGTGTAAAGCTATAAGAGGTATGAGGTTAAAAGACGCCAAAGCCTTCTTGGAGAGGGTAATGAGAGAAGAGGAAGCATTACCTTTTTGGAGATATTCTCATGGAGCTTCTCATAAGTCTAACATTTCAGAAAAGTGGAAAGTAAAAAGTGGTAGATATCCTAAAAAGGCAGTAAAATACGTTCTTAAAGTTTTACAGAATGCTGAGAATAATGCAACAAGCAAAGGGCTAGACATTGATAGTGTAAGGATTGTTCATATAGCTGCTCATAGAGGTGTTACGTTAAAAAGATACTTGCCTAGGGCGTTCGGTAGAGCTACTCATAAGTATAAGTATACTTCTCACATAGAAGTAGTCTTAGCTGAGGTAGAGTGAAAATGGTCTTAATAAAGAAATATTTCCTTCAAAAATCAATGGTAAAGGTAAAAGTAGATGAGTATCTAGCAAAACAATTTTATAATGCTGAATATGCTGGGGTAGATATCATAAAGACTCCTATAGGAACTAGAGTAGTCATATATGCAGGTAGGCCAGCTTTTATTATAGGTAAGCAAGGAAAGACGATAAAACAACTGGCTCAAATTTTAGAAAAACTATTCGGTCTTGAAAACCCTCAGATAACCGTTACTACGGTTGAAAACCCAGAACTTAATGCACGAGTTATGGCGTTTAGGCTGGCTATAGCTCTAGAAAAAGGCTATCATTTCAGGCGAGCTGCATTCATAACTATTAGAAGGATTATGAAGGCAGGCGCATATGGTGCTGAGGTAGTAGTCAGCGGAAAGCTAACTACTGAAAGGGCTAAATACGAGAAGCTCAAGGAAGGTGTTGTATATAAGAGTGGTCAACAACTTGAAAAAATTGTAGATAGAGCAATTGCAGTAGCTATGTTAAAACCCGGTGTGTTTGGTGTCGAGGTAGTTATAACTAAGCCTATTAGGAGTATTGATAAAATTGAAATAAGAGAGAGACCTAGAGGAGGAGAAGAGGGAGGAACAGTTACTGTAACTAATGTAAGTTTTATTGATGATAATAAGGGTGGTAGTTGACATGGTGTTAAATCCTAAGGAACTGAAAGACAAAGATACTAAAGAGTTATTGGAACAATTAAAAGAACTTCAATCACAGTTATTAAGGCTAAAAGCTGAGTCAAGACTAGGGACTCTTAAGAATACTGCATCAATTAGAAATACACGAAAAGATATAGCAAGAATAATGACAATTTTAGCAGAGAAAAAACGAGGTATCAATAAGTCTCCAAGTGAAGAGAAGGCGGAGGCCAAGAAATAGTGGATCTTATAGGTGCTAAAGTCACTATTTTATTTTATCCGGACTCGTTTTTTCTTAATAAATCTGGAATTATAATAGATGAAACATATAAGACCTTTATTATTGACTTGAATAATGGAAAGAGAGTTAGGGTCTTAAAAGAAAATGGAATTTACGCGATAAACTTTAAAGGGAGGTTTTTTGTGATATCAGGGATTAAATTAGTAGGTAAACCTGAGAAAAGGTGGATGTGATGGGTAAAAAAGGTCAGGCAGCTAAAAGCGTTGGAATAGAGGGAATAGAACTTCCTTCAAAGTTATGTGATGATCAGAACTGTCCGTTCCATGGGAGTTTAAGAGTAAGGGGATTAATCCTAGATGGTATACTAACCAAATTTAGGGCTACAAGAACTGGAGTGGTAGAAAGAGAGTATTTGTATTATAACACTAAGTATAAAAGGTACGAGAGACGTAAGAGCAAAATTCACGTTCACATACCTGCTTGTCTTGATGTTAAAGAAGGAGATAAAGTTATTATTGGGGAAACTAGACCAATTGCTAAATCAGTTTCGTTTGTAGTACTTGGAAAATCAAGGTGAGGTAAATGCCCGAGAAGCTGAATGTTTTAGGAAGCAGGAAAGGGTTCACTCCCGCATTACAGCATAATAGTAGAGTAGTAGTCGCTGATAACAGCGGAGCTAAAGAGGCTATGATAATCGGAGTTTATGGATATAGAGGTGTCCTGAGGAGAGTGCCTTTTGCTAATATAGCGGATCTTGTAATGGTAAGCGTAAAAAGAGGTACGCCTGAGGTTAGAAAACAGAAATTTAAGGCTGTAATAGTGAGACAGAGAATGCCGTTCAGAAGGCCAGACGGCACATGGATTTCTTTTGAGGATAATGCTGTCGTTATAGTTAATCCAGATGGTACTCCTAAGGGTACAGAGATTAGAGGCCCCATAGCTAGAGAAGCAGCTGAAAGATGGCCTAAAGTAGCTAGTATTGCTACGATGGTGATTTGAAGATGGTATCCTCGAGACCTTCAAAGCAAAGGCAAATGTTAAGGGAAGCTCCTAAGCATTTGAGACACAAGATGCTTACTGCTAAGCTTGCAGAAGATCTGGCAAAACAGTACGGTATTAAGAGGCTTTCAATCAGAAAGGGAGATACAGTAAAGGTTCTTAGGGGTGAACATTTAGGGTACGAAGGTAAAGTTGCTGATGTAAATACTAAAACTGGTAGGATAGCAATTGAAGGACTAACAAGGAAGAAAGCTGATGGTACTCCAGTATTTGTTTGGGTACATGCTTCAAAGGTTATAATAACTAAGCTAGATACGAGTGATAAAGAAAGGGTATCGTCGATAGATAGAAAAAGAAAAGCTAGGGAAGATTATTTTAAGAAGAAGGAGGAGAAAAAGGAGGGCAGTTAAACATGGTTCATATTACTAGGTTTGAAGCTCCATGGTTTTTGAAAGCCCCTAAGAAGGCATATAAATGGATTATTAGAGCTTCTGCCGGTCCTCATAAATTATCCGAAAGTATACCTTTAGCGATACTATTGAAATACTATCTTAAAGTTGCTGAGACTACGAGAGAAGCTAAGAGGATCATATTTGATGGAAAAGTTTCAGTAGACGGTAGGGTTAGGCGTGACTATAAATACCCTGTAGGACTGATGGATGTTGTTGAGATACCTTCCGCTGATATAAGAGTGAGGGTGGTTCCTAATAATGTTAGATTTTTAGATGTAGTTAATATAACTAAGGAAGATGCTAGATATAAGTTTGTTAGAATTTTAAATAAAACCACACAAAAAAGTGGGAGTATGCAGTTAAATCTTGAAGATGGAAGAAATATTCTAATACCTAAGGATAAGGTAAATGATTATAATTTTATGACCTTAGATACCTTAAAAATAGAGTTGCCTACTCAGAACATTGTCAAAAGTTATTCAGTTAAAGAGGGTAATTATGCAATAATTACGGGAGGAAAAAACGTGGGAACTATAGGAAAAATAAAGAATATACAATGGGCTAAGTACAAGAAAAGGGTATACAGTATAATTACGTTAGAAGTAAATAACACTACGTACGAGACCAATCTCCTCAACGTTATGGCTTTAGGAGAGTCCGAATTAGATCCTAATGTAGGGGTGAAACTGTGACAGAAGAGCAAGCAATTCAAAAAAACGTAATGAGAAGGGTAGTATTAGACAAAGTAACAGTGAACATTGGATTAGGTGAATCGGGAGAGAGGCTCCAAAAGGCATATCAGCTTCTCCAAGATCTGACTGGTGCTAAGCCCGTTTATACTAAAGCTAGAAAGTCTATCAGGGAATTTGGAGTAAGAAAAGGAGCCCCCATTGGAGTAAAGGTCACGCTTAGAGGGGAAAAAGCGGTAGAATTTCTGAAAAAAGCGCTAGCTGCTATTAATTATAGGATAAAAGCGTCAAATTTTGACAACTACGGTAACGTTGGTTTTGGAATAGCAGAGCATGTTCTCATCCCCGGTACGAGATATGATCCAGAAGTAGGTATTTTCGGTATGGATGTGGTTATAACCTTAATAAGGCCAGGTTATAGAGTGATGAGAAGAAGGAGGAAATATACGAGGGTTCCAAAAAGGCATAGGGTTACTAAAGAAGAAGCAATGGAATTCCTAAAGCAAAACTTTAATGTCACGATAATAGAAGGGTGAGAGGTATGGGTAAGTATAAGCCACCGGCTGAGAGGAAGTACGGTAGAGGGGTTCAAATATGTCAGAGATGTGGTAGTAGGGACTCTGTTATTCAAAAATATGGTTTATACTTATGTAGGCAGTGTTTTAGAGAGGTAGCATATAGTATGGGTTTTAAGAAAACTAGGTGATGGGTATGCCGTCTATTAATCCTTTGTCAAATGCATTAGTTACTCTATATAATAATGAAATAAGAAGGAAAAAACAAGCAATAATAATGCCTGCATCTAAGTTGATAATTAACGTCCTCAGGGTCTTACAAAAAGAAGGTTATGTGGGCGAGTTTGAATACATTGATGATGGTAGATCTGGTAAGATAACCGTCCAACTATTAGGCAGAATTAATAAATGTGGTCCAATTACACCTAGATATCCTATGACGTATAAGGACTTACTAACCTTACCTGACTATGTTAGAAAATATTTACCTTCTAAGGAGATCGGTATACTTATTATATCTACATCTAAGGGTGTAATGTCTCATAAAGAGGCTTTAAGAGAGAGAATAGGAGGAATAGCACTAGGTTATGTGTATTAAATCTTTCAGGTGGTGTTAGGTTATGAAAGCCATATACTTGTATGACGAAATTACAATTCCCGAAAAAGTGTCTGTTAGGTTAGAAGGTACTGTATTAAGTGTAAAAGGGCCTAAGGGTGAAATTAAGAGGGATTTCAGTCACGCTAAAGGTATAGTTATAAAGCAAGAGGATAATAAGATAATTTTGGAGGCTACATTTGCAGATAGGAGGAAAAAAGCTCTATTTTACTCAATTAAGGCCCATATAGATAACATGTTCACTGGTGTTATAAACGGATATAAGTATTATTTAAAGATAATTTACACTCATTTCCCGATGACAGTAAAAGTAGTAGGGGATGAGGTGCAGATTACAAACTTAATAGGCGAGAAAAATGTAAGAAAAGCAAAGATCTTACCCGGCGTAAAGGTAACAGTTAAGGGAGAAGATATAGAAGTGGAAGGTACTGATATTTACAATGTTTCACAGACCGCTGCTAATATAGAGAGAGCTGCTAAAATAACTGGATATGATAGAAGAGTGTTTTCAGATGGTATTTACATATATAAAAAAGAGGTGATCGGTCATGAAAAGTAATGAAGTATACAAAATTAAAAAGGAAATAAGACAGATTAGAAGCAAGAAAATTGAATTTTATAGATACGATTGGGATAAATATTACAGGATAGGAAGACAAGAGACATGGAGAAAACCTAGAGGAATAGATAATGCGATGAGGTTAGAGCTGAAAGGTTATCCCCCTAAAGTTAAGATAGGCTATGGGAGCCCTAAAGAGATTAAAGGTCTCCATCCCTCTGGTCTTAAGCCTATATTAATAAGTTCTATGAAGGAGCTCGAAAGGGTTAAGGATCAGAAGGATAAGGTCATAGTCATCATTAAGGCTAACCTAGGACTAAAAAAGAGGTTAGAGTTATTAAAGAGAGCTGACGAATTAGGTATTCGTATAGCTAATAGGTGATAAGGATGCCAGATATGCTATTACAGAAAAGATTAGCAGCTCAGATAAAAAAGACTGGTTTGAATAACGTAAAGTTTAACCCTGAATATATAGATGAGATCTCAGAAGCTTTAACTAGAAAAGATATAAAGAGACTTATAAAAGATGGAAAGATAGAAATTGAGCACCGTAAGGGGATAAGTAACGGTAGGTTAAAAGAAAGGAAAGAGAAGAAGAGGAAAAGGGGGGAGAGGCGTAAGCATGGGAGTAGGAAAGGTAAGGCTGGAGCAAGACAAGGAAAAAAGGAGTTATGGGTCTCGAAAATTAGAAAGATAAGAAAGTATTTAAAATGGCTTAGGGATAATAACGTGATTGATAAGAAGGCTTATAGGTTAGCATATAGGCGAGCTAAGGGAAACGCGTTCAAAAGTCTGAATGATGTGAAAACTTTTCTTAACCAGTTAGGTTATAAGGTGGAGTAAATGGCACACGGTCCAAATTATAAGGTAAAATTTAGAAGAAGAAGGGAAGGTAAAACTAATTATTATAGGAGATATGTATATGTGGTTAACGACGTAATTAGGTTTGTCCCGAGGATAACAAACGAGTATGTGATAGTTAGCATCGCTAAGTTTAATCCTAAGGGAGACGAGATGTTAGCTGTCGCTCATTCAATTGAATTAGCTAAGAAATTTGGTTGGAAAGGCGATACTAACAATACACCTGCTGTGTATTTAACTGGGTATTTAGCAGGTTTGAGGGCCTTGAAGGCTGGGGTTAAGAACGTCGCTGCAGATATAGGACTGTTTGTGCCGGTTAAAGGTGGAAGGGTATTTGCGGCAATTAAGGGTGGAATAGATGCGGGATTAGAAATACCTATAGGCGAGTTAGGTGATATAGATGACAGGATAAAAGGTCAACATATTGCTGAATATGCTAAAAAGCTCCAATCTGAGAACCCAGATCTGTACAAAAAGCTTTTCTCAAGGTATCTATCTAGGGGGTTATCCCCTGAAAATCTTCCTCAACATTTTGAGGAAGTATTAAAGAAAATAAAGGAGGTTGGTTCATAATGGCTGAGGAGGTTCCAGTATTAAATCCTGAAGAATGGAAACCGAGGACAAAGATAGGCCAGATGGTTAAAGAAGGCAAAATAACATCTATGAAGGAATTATTCGAAAGGAACTATCCTATAGTTGAGCCTGAGATAGTAGATATGTTACTACCTAAACTGAAGTATGAAGTACTAGATATAAAGATTGTCCAGAAGCAAACGGATGCTGGAGAGATCTCTAGGTACAAAGTCCTCATAGTAATGGGTAACATGGACGGCTACGTTAGTTTTGGGACAGGGAAAGCGAAGCAACTGAGAGTTGCTATACAGAAAGCAGTTAGAAATGCTAAGCTTAACATTATCCCAGTGAGGAGAGGATGCGGAAGTTGGGAGTGTACATGCGGAGAATCCCATAGCCTTCCCTTTAGAGTTTACGGAAAGGCAGGAAGTGTCGAGGTCTTTTTATTACCAGCACCTAAAGGGACAGGGTTAGTGGTAGGTCCTGCATTAAAGACATTGTTAACTTATGCTGGAATTAGAGATGCATGGTCACGTACTAGGGGTTCTACTTATACGGCTGAGAACTTTATAAAAGCTGGGTATAATGCTTTATATAATACCTACAAATTTGTTACACCTACCGACTGGGGGAGGAAAAAATGACTGAACTTGTGGCTGTAGTTAGGATAAGGGGTTGGGCTGTTACACCGTGGTTTATTCAAGATACTTTAGAGATGTTAAGGTTAAAGAGGAGATTTAGTGCGATGATCTATCCGAAGAATAAAGCTCTTGAAGGGATGCTGAAGTTAGTGTCTCCTTATATAACTTGGGGTGAGTTAAACGATGAGGGATTAAAATTGCTACTCTCAAAGTTAAAGACTGTCAACGGAGAAAAGGTTAATGATGAATATATAACTAAAGTTCTAAAAATAAATGGATATAATGAATTTGTAAAGAAAATAAAAGACGGTGAAGTTAAACTTAGTAAACTGGATGATTACTTTAAGTTACCTATAACTTTGCATCCACCTAAAGGAGGGTTTAAAGGTAAGGTGAATAGGCCTTACGGTTCTATGGGAGAGTTTGGTTATAGAGGAGAAAAGATTAATGAATTAATTAAAAGGATGGTGTAAAAAATGGTTGTGAGAAAGGAGAAAAAGAGTAGGAAATATAGGGGATATAGGACACACGGATGGGGTACAAAAGGTCAGCATAGGGATAGAGGAAAAGAAGGTGGAAGGGCAATTGGCATGCATAAGGAAAAATGGTCTTGGCTAGTTAAATATGGTGAAGGGTGGTACGGAAAGCATGGGTTTAGGAATCCAACGTCTAAATTGGTAAGTTCAATTAATTTAAGAATGCTACAGAACCTCATCGATAATGGAACTTTAAAGATGGTAAGTGAAGGAGGAAAGAATATTATAGATTTAGAGCAATACGGTTACGATAAATTACTTGGTGGTGGGACTTTAAGTCAGCCTGTTATAATCAAGGTTAAGTATGCTACAGAAAAGGCTATGGAAAAGATTAAACAATTAGGAGGAGAAATTATATTAACCTCAAAGGAATAAAGGCTTTTTAGATTGCAATGGGATTTGTTGACTTCTTAGAAAAGCTAGGGGAGTATTTGCCTGCTGTTACTAAACCCAAGCAGAAGCCTTCATTAAGTCAAAAGTTAATGTGGTCTTTTATTGCCCTTATTGTTTATCTTGTTATGTCATCCATACCTCTATACGGTATATCGACTACTAACTCTTTCTTGAGTAATTTCCTAGCTGAGCAAATTATTTTTGCATCATCTCAGGGTACGTTAGCACAATTAGGTATAGGCCCTATAATAACTTCTGGTCTAATTATGCAAATTTTAGTCGGTTCAAGATTAATAGAGATGGATCTAGCTGATGAAGAAGATCAGATTAAGTTTACAGAGGCCGAAAAGGGTTTAGCGTTTCTATTTATAATAGTTGAGTCTGCACTTTTCGGTTATGTATTTACAAAAGCTACTAACAGTTTACTCTTGGCTACAATAGTTACCGTACAGTTGATAGCTGCTACATATGTGATCTTATTGTTGGATGAAATGATACAGAAGGGCTGGGGACTCGGATCAGGGATAAGCTTGTTTATCTTAGCTGGGGTAGCAAAGATTATGTTTTGGGATATGTTTGGCATTGCAGGTGTTCAAAACCAAGATTTACCGGTAGGTTTCTTCCCAACTTTAGTATCGTATGTGGTTTCTGGGAAGAACTTACTGAATCTAATAGTAAATACTAGTACTACCACACCTTTCCAACCAGACTTGGTGGGTTTAATATCGACTATTGGTCTGACTCTGCTGATTATCTACCTTACTAGTATTAACGTTCAAATACCAGTTACTAGTCCCAGGTTAAGGGGTATAAGAAGTACGATTCCATTAAATTTCTTATACGTAAGCAGTATACCGGTCATTTTTGTCAGTGTCTTAGGTGCTGATTTTGAGTTATTTTCATCTATAGCTTCTGGTGTTTCTTCCACTGCAGGGTCTATACTTAGCGATATAGCTAATGCTTTCTTCTTCCCGCCAGCTAACGTACCACACAGTGTTTATGCTTTAGTAATTGACCCAGTTGGTGCTGCGATATATGCTGCTGTATTTATCGTTCTATCTATAGTATTTGGCATTTTGTGGATTGACGTTGCTGGATTAGATCCTGCTACGCAAGCTCAGCAGATGGTAGAAGCAGGAGTGGAAATCCCCGGAATGAGAAATAACCCGAAAATTATTGAGTCTATACTAGCAAAGTATATTTATCCGTTAGGTTTCTTTAGTTCTCTAATTGTAGGAGTAATAGCCGTGTTAGCAACATTTCTAGGCGTGTATGGGACAGGTGTAGGATTGTTATTAGCTGTAACTATAGCTATTCAATACTATAATTTATTAGCATATGAGAGGACATTAGAGATGTACCCCTTGTTAAAGAGAATTATAGGTGAGTAAGAATTGAAGATTGGAATAGTAACCGGTATACCGGGTGTTGGTAAGACTACGGTTTTACAAAAGGTTAAAGAGATTCTTTCCAATGAGGGTATAAATAACAAGATAATTAATTATGGAGATTTTATGTTAAAAACTGCGATAAGTTTAGGATATGTAAATAACAGGGATGAAATGAGGAAACTTCCAATAGATAGACAGAAGCAACTGCAAATCGATGCGGCTAGAGGAATTGCCAAAGAAGCTAAGGAAGGAGGAGAAGGCATGTTATTCATTGATACTCATGCTGTAATCAAAACACCTTCTGGCTATTTGCCAGGTTTACCTAAATATGTTATTGAAGAAATAAACCCCTCAATAATATTTTTACTAGAGGCAGATCCTAATATTATCCTAGAACGACAGAAAAGAGATACGTCAAGAAGTAGAACGGATTATAGCGATGAAAAGGTTATTGTAGAAACTATTAATTTTGCGAGATACGCAGCGATGGCGTCTGCAGTATTAGTTGGCGCAACTGTAAAGATCGTTATAAATGCTGAGGGAGACCCAGCTATTGCTGCTAATGAGATAATTAGATCTATGAAGTGAGGAATTAATGTTTATTTCAATAATTTATATAGTATTAATCTCTTTTTTGTTTAATTTTCTTCTCTACCTTTGGTACAAGTTCTATTTAAGTCCTAAAATGATTGAAGCTATAGGTATGATAAGAAAATATGAAGATAGATTATCTTCGATAACATCTAACAAGAGACGAAATAAGGTTATGAGGGCAGTTTCTACAGAAGTTCAAACTTACACTAATAAGCTAAGGAATTATATGTTCTTCCAATCGTTCACTGTAATTATCGTGTACATGGTAGGTTTGATTTTAGTTTTAAACTATATAACTCCTCCTTATGCACTGTTTCCTTATGCAAGTATTCTTACTCCACCTGTTGATGGTAAACCTGAAATAAATAATCTATTTATCTATATACTTTCGTTTTTGCTATTTACTCCGTTATCACTTAGGAGACCAAAGGTTTTATAAACTACAGACACGTTGAATTAAATATGCCTTCCCCTCAGCAGAGATCAAGGTCGCTAAGGCGGGTTTATATTAGGACTCCTTCGGGTAAGTCTAAGATCCACTATGAAGACAAGAAGACTTCGGAAGCTGTTTGCGCTATATGTAAGGAACCTTTAAGAGGGGTAAAAACAGATAAAGTCTATAAGTACAGTAAAACCGAAAAAAGACCTGAAAGACCTTTTGGAGGTTATTTATGTCATAAGTGTCTTGAAAGACTTATAAAAAATACGTTAAGAGGGTACTAATGATAATAATAATTAGCGGGCCACCAGGTAGCGGTAAATCTTCTGTTGCTAAAATTCTTTCTACTACTTTATCGGTGGAGTATATCTCTGCTGGGATGTTGTTTAGAAAGATAGCTGAGGAGAGGGGAGTAAGTTTAGTAGAGCTTAACAAAATGGCGGAGAAAGATTTTGAAATAGATAAAGCTATAGATATGGAACTGTTGTCTTTAGTTAGCGGAAATAATAAAAACTTGGTTATTGAATCTCACATCGCTGGTTGGCTCTTTCATAATTTTTCCGATTTAACTGTTTACTTAACTGCTCCATTAATTACACGTGCTAGGAGGGTTGCAAGTAGGGATAAAATACCGGAAAGTGAAGCACTAGATCAGATTATAAAAAGGGAAGAAAGCCATAAAGATCGTTTTTTTAGATATTACGGGATTGATCTGTCTGATCTCACAGTTTTTGATCTAGTTATAAACACAGAAAATATATCGCCAAACTCTATAGCTGATATAATTTTAGATTACTTAAGAGGGAAACAAATTCGGTTAACTCACTCATCCTAAAATATTAGTAATAATTAATGAATGAAAATGACGTTAGTTTCATTTATCACTAATTTAACAGGAACTGTAACTGAAATAGGTTGGAGCATATTTATACTTGCATGGGCTGTAGGTTGGGCATTAAGAGGTTCGCCAATACCAATTTTCAGAATAAAAAGAGGAGGACAGGATATTGTTGAGGATGCAATCATCGCAGCGTTTTTCTTGGCTATAGGTAGTACCGTATTTTATTTGATCTCCTACGTGGCATCGCAGGTGTAAAGTATGTTTAGTGTTTTTGAAATACTATATTATTCTCAGTTACTTGCGTCTCTGACGTATTTTTTAGGCTCTTTGATCTATGCCCTTCCTATTCCTCTATATGGAGTAAAGAAATGGGCTCCAAGACTAATAACCGATTCAATTTACGTAATAATTTGGAATAGTATATACATCGCGGTCTTATCTTTTATGACACAACTTTTAACAATGTTGGGTGTTAGTTGGCCAGCCTATGAAGAATGGCTTAATCAGGTGTTAAGCTTCGAAGAAGTTCTATATGCATTCTTGAAAATCCTCATATCATCGTTAGCTTTAACTGAAGCTAATCTAGCTCTAACAATACCTCTAGGTCAATTAATGTCTATATTACTAACTATTATCACATATACTGAGGGTTTAATTTCGGTCTCTTCATTGATATATCAATATGTTGGAATCTTCATTGCATTAGGAATATTATTTTTAGCAATTCCGTTTAGAGTAGGTAGGAGTGCAGGAGGTGCAATGATAGGTACATCAATAGTATTTTATGTTGGTTTACCTTATTTACCGCAGTTCTTAGATAACATGGGACTTAATCCTCTCAATTCGTCTATTCCATCTAGTAATCAGCCTCATATATATGAATACTTTTATCAACAAGTTCTGCCACACTTAATAACTTCTTTAATACTAGGCCCGTCAATATATATATTCCTTTTACTAGCCTTTAGTGCGGGATTAGCGAATGTGGTATCCGGGTATAGCAGTAGGTTACCGTTACCTATAGATTTATACTGATTGTTAGGTGATATTAAATTGAAGTCATACGAAATAGTAGGTGTACTGTTATTGATAGACTCAGTAATAGTTTACACTTATGAAAAAAATATATATATATTGATTAGTGGTATCTTACTTTCAATTGCCATAATACTTTCCTTGAAGTTTATTTTCCGCCGGTTTGTGTAGTAACGCCTTTTTTACCTTCTTTCTTTACCTCTTTGTTCATAAAGATAGTTGTTCTTTGTCTACCTCCCATTTTAATATCAGTTAAAGTTAAAGTTATTCTCCCTTTTATTCTCTTGGGTTATGGCAGTAAATAAAAAATATGAATTTTTCGACCATACAGCCGATGTAGGGATAAAAGCATATGGAAAAGATTTAAATGAAGCATTTGAAAATGCAGCATTAGCCGTTTTTGAAGTGATGACTGATACGTCTAAAATAGATCCTATAGAGAACAGAGATATAGAAGTAGATGGAATTGACATAGAAAATCTATTGTATAGATGGATAGAAAATCTTTTAGTATACTATGATTCTGAGTTACTGATCTTCGGAAGGTTTAACGTAAACATTGATCTAGCTAATTTAAAGTTGAAAGCCATAGCGTGGGGAGAAAGATTTAACCCTGAAAAGCATGAAAGGAGAACAGTAGTAAAAGCAATGACATACCACGAGATGAATATTATCAAAACAGACAATGGTTATGAGCTAACTTTTGTAGTGGATATTTAGCAAATACATACAATTTGGGCAAAAATTTAGCCCTTTATTATCGATATCTTTTAAATTTTTCACTTCTCTCATCACGCAGTTTGGCGTAGTGCAGTCTTTTAATCCTAATGTATGCCCTACCCCATGAAGGACTTCCTTTTTAACCCTCTCTATGAATTTGCTTAAATCAGCCCCCCCGTCATTATCTCTATATCTATATGTAAAGATTAAGCTTATCTTTCCCTTAGAATAACTAAGTATGTACTCTTCGTTTTCTGTATACGCATCAATACATCCTATACCTATTATTGAATCATAAGGTAGTCCAGAGTATTTTTCATAAATATAGTCCATGATTTTTTTAGCATCATATTGTAACTTTTTCCAATTAAACATAGAGGCATTCAGGTGAGTTATTTCAGTTATTGAGTGTGCTTCAAAATTTTTACTCCTTAAGTACGTAATGACTTCTTTTAGTACTATGTTGTCAATTGACGTAAACTTGAACAACAGTATCCTATACATTGTTATAACTATGATGTTAACGCTAATAAGAAATTGATTATAAAAATAAGGTATTTTCACTCTTAATTACGAACCTAGACTGAGAGCAGCTACCATTAGATAATCTCTAAGCTCTCTTGTTATCAAGAAGTTTCTTCTGACATGCTCTCTTCCAGCTTCTCCTAATTTTTCTCTAATACTCTTTTGTCTTATTAAATATAATGCGTAGTGGGCAGCTTCCTCTGGTGTATTAACCAAGTATCCGTTTATACCGTGGATTATCTGCAACGGAATACCTCCAGTGTTACCGCCTATTACAGCTTTCTTTTTCCATAAAGCTTCACTTACAGTGAGCCCAAATCCTTCTTTTATTGACTTCTGCATAACCACAGTAGCACCTCTCTGGAATGCATTAACTTCAAGGTCGCTGTTAGGCGGTAAGACCAATAGTTTAATATCTTTATCGTTACCTGCTGCCTGAACGGTTTCTTTATACACTTCTTCTCCTTCAGGGTCATCAGACGCGGGGCTACCTACATAAGCTAGTTGAACGTCAGAGTGTTTTTTAACGAGTTTGTACGCCCTAATTACGCCTAATGGGTCCTTAGCCCTATCAAACCTGGATATTTGTGTAATTATTGGTCTCTCCGGGTCCAAGTCAAATTTATATAAGATCCTTTTTACTGTAATATCCGGTATATCCCTATTTTTAATACTTAACGGATCTATTGATGGAGGTATGATATATTGGGGATTCTTTAGATCGTCTCTAGCAAATACAGCAGAGGACACGATTACTGACTCATATTTCTGAATATATTCACGTAAAAAGTTCCATACAGGCTCGTATGGATTAGAGATATCAATATGACATCGCCAAATCCATTTCCCCTTCCTCTTAAAGTTGATCAAACCTGCGGGTTGAGGGTCATGTATAAATATTATATCGTAATCTAAATCGAGTTCATTACCATTTATTTCCTGCCATTTTTTGTAGGTTTCAAACGCGCCCTGTGGTAGTTCTCCTATACCGTTCTGTAAGGAATTATGAAAGGACTTTGTTACTTTGAAAAATTCTGTATCACCTCTTATTACTTTCCAATCTGTATTTATACCCAGTTCTCTCATCAGCGGGACTAATTTACTCAAGATTTCAGCCACACCGCCTCCGGCTGGCGTTGAGTTTACATGAAGGACCGACATCCCTTTTAATTTCTCTGCTATTTTGTATATACTGTCTAACTCGTTCTCACCTATTATCTCTGCAAACCTCTCTATCATTTAGCTAACACCTCCTGTTCAAATATTTTTAATAGGTCTTGTCTCAACATTTCCTCGTCTGTATACGTCTGAGGGTCTAAGGCTGAGAGTCTTTTAGAGAGATCAGTTAGGCCATAATTTTCCTCTATCCATTTAGAGAAATCATTTTTATCTTCATATCCCATTACTCTTTTAAATATGAAATGGTATGCGATTGACCTAACGCTAATCGATGCTAACATGTCTACCAGTTCTGCCAGATTCTTGGCGATTTTACCCGTATTATAGATTACCGGTTTACATGTGATGAAGTAAAACGGCTTATTTGCACTCCTATTAACTTTAGCTTCTGAAAGTATTTTGATTAAGTCTTCCCTTACATTTTCTACTGTTCTCGGCTCTTTTCCTTCTATATCTGAAACTTCCTGGGCTAAAAGTCTATCCCCTAATTCGTCTCTGATCCATGTGGCAAAGTCATTCCCCATATCTTCTGGGACTACATGGCTTGAAAACAATGGGTGGAATACGTGATAGAAAATAGATAACCCATCTACTTTCCTTATCCCTTGAACTAGACCATCTATATCGAATGCTTTATAGCCGGCATATATAGGTGGATAGTATGCGGCATAAAATTCAAACGGCTTATTTGCTGGTTTATCGAGTAATTCTCGCATACCAATTAGAGTATTAGAACTATATTATACAAAAATATTTTTGCCTATTTTTATATAAATTTGTGAATAAACAGAATTTATATAGATATAAATATAAAAATAGAAAAAAGGGATTGTAAAATCAGCATTTCCAGCGACAGCTCACATTTCACACGACCCTCTTTTCATCATCAACTTTAAAATCCCGCTTTGTCATAATTAAAATTGCGGCCGTCGTCTAGTCTGGATTAGGACGCTGGCCTTCCAATGAACTAGAGGAAAGCCAGTAATCCCGGGTTCAAATCCCGGCGGCCGCAACTTTAGTTTTGGGTCACTCACGTTTCCATTACAAATCGAAATACCCTATATTGAATTAGTATAATCCTTTGTGTAAATAATTCAAATACGTATCAAACGTTTTATTTAATTAAAGTTATAACATCCTAATTACTCGTGCTACCAGCATTTTAGTATTAATTTTACTGACGTATAATTAACAGTTAAAATACCACCTCAAATAAGACAAATAGAAACTGCAATGGATCAACAACCCATTTTAATTTGTGACTGATGCCTTAGAGACCCTAGTGCTCATCTCTTTTAAAAGAAATTACTCAACCTTACACTACAAGGATAAAAAGTCACTAATAAGGCAAATGGCGAATAAAGATGCCGCCGCGGGGACTTGAACCCCGGACAACCCGGTCTCTGCGTGCTACGGCTTCAGCCGGGCGCTCTCCCGGGCTGAGCTACGGCGGCATAATAATTAATGAAGAATGAATTTATAGGTTTAATGGTTATTGTTTGTGTTGGGACCGGGCGACACTCTGTTGAGATCCCCAAGATTGGGGCTACAGTGATACAGAGTCTCCAGAGGTCCCAACATTGCTTAAAACCTCATTAGTAAGATTGATTGAACTGAGTTTGAATATTATAGTAAACCAGCTATTCCATTTTGTACATTATATTTGTAGAATAATTTGCAGTATAGTTAAACCTTAAAGATATAAGTTAAAAATGGTTTTACCGCGGATTTCATTATTAGTATTAAGTTAGGAGCAAGTAAAGACTTAGATGTTACTTATCCTACTTAAATCTAGAGTAATTAATTTCACAGTTCTAGGGACGCCGGGGGCGGGATTCGAACCCGCGCACGGTGACCCGTACTGGCTCCCTTAGAGGGCTCTCAAGGCCAGCCCCTTAACCACTCGGGCACCCCGGCATTTATCTACTTTTATTTTATCCCTTTAATACTTAACTTAGCTTTTTCCTAATTATTATTAGGGAATAACCTTTAACCCTTTTATAAACTTCAGCTAGTTCAAACTTTTCCTTGAATAAGTTGATTACGTTTTCCTCCCCTTTATATACTACTAGTTCTATTAGACCATCATCTGCTAACTTGTCGTAGCTACTTGACGCTAATTTTTGAATAAATTTTTTCCCTGCCTTAAGAGGAGGATTGGAGAATATTGCGTCAAATTTTACGTCTTTAGGCAAATTGTCGAATACGTCACTTCTAATTACATTAACTCTGTCTTGTAATCCATATTTCTTTACATTCTTAATAGAGTAATATACAGCTCTTTCATCTATATCTAACATATATACTTTGAGGTTCGGGTTTTTGAGAGCCACGTAAATTCCAATAGGTCCATAGCCACACCCGACATCAGCCACTACCCCTTTTTCAGGTAGTATTAAGTTTTCTAGTAATACTTTCGTACCTAAATCTAGTTCATTTTTGGAAAATAAACCATAAGAACTCTCTAACGATAATGGGATCCCGTTAACTACATCATTTACAAAAATCGTTTCCTTATGTCTTCTCATTCTTTTTCCATCCCTTAGGATAAATATCCCTCTCCATCAATACTCTTTTGGGCTTTATTATTGCCCCTTTTTTCATGTTTTTAATTTCATTACTCGTTACTAAACTCTCTCCTATTGCTACAAGTTCACCTTTAAGGGTCATTACCGCTACGTCTTCACCTCTCTTAAATTCTTGGAAGGCGATCAAACCGGGGGCATTTAGATTAGCACCGTATGTAATAGCGTCAACTGCATAATCATCGATCACTACTTTAGGTATTCCGCACACCGCGAACTCCATAGGTAGTAGCACTCTCCTTAAGTCGCTTTCATCATTACATTTTTTATACATATAAATAGCTTCCGAAAGTTCGTGAAGGGTTACTAAATTGTTATCTTCACTGAATACACCTGACCTAGTCCTCCTTAATTCTCTCATGTGAGCTCCGCATCCTAAAAGTATTCCAATGTCGTGACAGATTTTTCTCATATACGTGCCTGGCTCTGAAGAGATCCTCATAAGTACTAATCTCCCTTCGCTTTCTAATAATTCTATGTTATATACCCTCTTTTTTCTAGTCCTTCTTTTGACAGAGGATCTAACAGGGGGTCTTTGATATATTTCTCCTATAAACTCTTGAATAATGTTCCTTAATTCTTCTATCTTATAGTCGCAATGTACTTGCATTACACATACATATTCTTTCCCAGATTTACTCACTAAGTTCATTAACTTAGTCGCGTTTTCTAAGCCTATTGGTAATACACCTGTAACTTTGGGGTCTCCCCGCACGTTATACGTGCTCTAGGGTACCCCCATGACCTACTTTATTTAGGTTAAGCATTTTCTTTATCCAATATGCTACTTCATGACTCGTAGGTCCAGGTGGCTTATCTAGGTTTATGATAGAATTTTTTATCAAAATATCAATAGGTCTCTTATCTGCATAAAACCCGTATTTGTCATTGGTCTGGGCGTCTCGAATAATACTCCAATTATTTATATAACCACAAAAAGAATCTATCTTTTCTAAAAATTTATACATACTAAATCACAGGTATTTTAGGCTTAACAGATTCTTTCATGTAATCCATAAGTCCAGATTCTTGCAGAGTTTTCTTTATATCATCATCACTAGCTCCTTTGTTAATATTTATTTTTTTGTCTGTAGGTTCTAAGTGTAATATGTTTACTCTTCTCCTCTTTACTCCATTTACGTCTTTTGGCCCAGTTACTAATACGTAGTTTTCATCAATAATATCTACAATTACACATTTTTTACCAGCTTCTCTTCCTCTAGTTTTAACACAAATCCTACCTACCTCTATTATCGGCATACTGATTACCTATGAATCAAAAAATAAGGCTGAATTTAAACCTATTGCCAGTATTTTCTATTCTTTAAAAACTTTCTTTCTTCATTAAGTAGTGCCTCATAAAATTTATCCTCGTTATCCTTAAGGTTATTGAGGACTTTCCCCAGAT
This sequence comes from Stygiolobus caldivivus, assembly GCF_019704315.1. Taxonomy (NCBI): domain Archaea; kingdom Thermoproteati; phylum Thermoproteota; class Thermoprotei; order Sulfolobales; family Sulfolobaceae; genus Stygiolobus; species Stygiolobus caldivivus. The sequence goes on from NZ_AP024597.1 coordinate 1,992,454, forward strand.
TATTGATCCCTACTCCTCTCGCGCATAAGCCAATAGCCACGTATTTATTATAAGTGGAATACATAGAAGCTATACTCCTAAGGGTTTCTAGCCTCTTACTCTCTTTCTTACTCATCCTTTGGTTTTCCCGTGCTTTTTTGAGGATTTTAAGGTCTTCGTCCCCGTCAATAACTGTTAAAAAGATCGACCCGCATTTCTCACATTTTTGAGGGGCGTTTTTAGACGTAAACTTTTTGTTCCACCCGCACAACAAGCACGATATCCACACTTCGCAGTTATTTAATTTCCTCTTAAAAATTTCCAGCATAGCTCCTTTATCTTCTGAGTGGGATAGAACTAGAAGCCTATTAAGGAATTCCTTAGCTAAAGGAGAGAAGTTGGGTACTTGAATTATTTTCCAAGAGAAATCTTTTAGGTAATCGAAAACCGTTATATCGTAGTTTTTATACAAAAGTTCCTTTACAGCTTCTTCCCCTATTACAGTATCAGAGAACGCTCTAAGGACAGTCTGTGAGATCTGTAAATCAGAGATCTTGTCCTTATCGATTACCCCGAACCTTTCGGCTTCGATTAGGAGCTTCCATTTGTACTGTGGGCTCTCCCTTATTGCCCGTTCTATTAAGTTCTTAAACTCTTCAGTAGTTATGGAATTAAGTGTTAAAACAGCCTTTCTTACGTCTTCTTCAGTTAAAGGTACTACTGAAGCTACTGCAATGTGATAAGCGTCTGCCCTAAAGTTAGTTTTTACTCCTTTAATATTAGTGAGCAATAAGGATAGGACAGCCCCTAGTGTGTTGTTCCCCCTAGTCCCTAGGGCTACATGAACCACTAGTATGTCGCCGTTTATCTCAACAAGGACTGTGTCTCTCGAAGGTAATGGGTACCCCCTATTCCGCTGTTCTTCTACTAAGCTCTTTAATCTTTCTACTACGCTTTCTGGTAAGTCGATATTCTCACCTTTTTGTATTTTTTCAAGGTATTCATATACCCTATTAGCTACTTCCTTTTCTACGGGAATAGACTCTCCGAACCAGCTGGGTAGAACTCCTGATTTAAGCGAGGTCTGTTCTACATATACTTTGTTTTCTTCAATCGAGATGATTTTCCAAAGTCTTCCTCCTAGGACTATAATAGAGTCCTCGTCGAGTGTAGCAACGAATTCGTAGTCTAGGGTTCCGATCTTAGAATTGGTTACATGGTCTATCACTAGGTAATCCCTAATAGAATCTGGGATCATATTTGTAGTGTAATAATATCTCCATATTCTATAGGAAGGTGATAGCATAGACTTGTCTCTCTTTATTATCCTTGCAGCTTCGAGTATACTAAGGATTCTTTCTAGCTCTTCTTCGGTTAGTTGTGAGAAAAGAAAAGAGGAAGTAATAATTTTATGGATCTCTTTTATGTCAGTAACTCCCTCTAGTACTAACCCGGCTATTTCATGAGCAATAACATCATATGGTTTTGGTTCAATAACGGGTTTTTCTAAGTAGCCTTCCCCTAAACTGTCTAATATACTTTTGCACTCTAGAATATCGTATATGTCACCAGAAGGTATGAGGTATCCTTTGGATACCCTATCTAGAGAATGTCCACTCCTTCCTATCCTCTGGACTAGCCTAATTACTTGTCTAGGTGACATGTACTGTACTACAGCGTTTATCAATCCTATATCTATTCCGAGTTCTAAGCTTGAGGTAGCGACTAGTGCATCTATCTCCCCATTTCTAAATTTACTTTCTGCTTCAACTCTGATCTCCTTTGACAGAGAGCCGTGATGAGTAAGTATTTTTAGGTTAGTTAATTTAGATAACTCATTGGCTAAAAACTCAGTTGTTTCTCTTACATTAGTAAATATTAAAACTGGCTTATCTTCTCTAATTATATCCTCTAGTTTTTTTATCCTAGCAAGTGTCTCTGGGTTTAGACCCGTTTTTACAGATAGGTCAATAATCTCTTCATTTATATTGGGAATAACTAGAGAGATCTTCATCTCTTTTCTTTTGTCGATTTTTACGACCTCAACATCTTCTCCTAGGAACTTCTTAGCTACTTCTACGTCTCCTATTGTAGCTGATAGACCTATTAGCTGTATTCGTCTATGGGCAAGCCTCTTTAGACGTTCCAAAACTAAAAGCAACTCATATCCTCTTTTTTCATCTAGCATTTCTTGTAGTTCATCAATAATAACCCACTGTAGATTTTTCAGTAATTCCCTCATGTCTTTATTTACTACTAAATACATTAATGTTTCAGGAGTAGTAAGTAAGAGGTCTGGAGGGGTTTTTATCACATTTCTTCTTTCGGACTGCGAGGAATCTCCGTGTCTAACCGAGACTTTTACTCCCACAGCGTCACCTATCCTTTTCAGCCTATTTTCTATGTCTCTGTTTAGAGCCCTTAGAGGAGTTATGTATATAGCAGAAATTCTAGGTGGTGACTCCTTTAATATCTCATAAAAGACCGGGAATACAGCGGTTTCAGTCTTGCCGAACCCGGTAGGGGCAATGACTAGAGTATTCTTTCCCTCTAAAATTTTCGGGATAGCTCTTTCTTGGATGGGAGTAAGACGCTTATACCCTAACTCGTATAGTTTCTGATGAAATTGTTGAGAAACGTTTATCATGAAGCTAATAAATCATGTAATTTGGTGCTTAAAATAAAATATGCTTAAAAAACATGCTATAGTATCAACGATCATATTTTTGGAGCTTATCTTTATCAAGTACGCGTTTCCCCAACTAGTTCAAATTCCTACCTATTTATCTCCGGTTGCAGAATACGCTGAGCTATTAGCCGTATTCTTTGTAGACGGGATATTAATAGCAGTTGTATTTACTTCGATTATTATTACTATTCTATATTATCCATTTATCCTATTTTCCTATTCCCTAGTTATAGGACAATCTTTTAGCTTTTCGTATTCCCTGGATACATTTTCCCTTTCATCTACCTACTTTGTCTCGGCTTTTTTTGTGTCGTTTATAGGTTGGTTTATAAGGAGAAACATATCTGATTCGTGGATTGAACAATTATCCCTTTTTGGGTATAGGATCAAGCCTAAAGTAGTAATTATCGGTTTAGTTACTACAGTATTTTTATATTTACTATTCTTTTACGGTAATTTTTTCTTCCTTATTGGATGTATCGTGGACGTAATAGGGTTCTCGTTATTTGGTGACTATTATGATCTACCTCTGTTAGCATTATCGTGGCTCTCCGTCCCTTACTCACTAACACCTAAGGGCAGACTCAATAATCAGGGGATATGTATAGGTAAAATACGTGGTATATTAAGTAAAGGCAGTTTTATTGACTCTAGTGTTATCAAGGTTAGTGGCTCAAAGCGATACAAATGGCAAGCTGTTGACTTTAATTACTGTATAGACTTTTCAAGCACTAAAAACTATAATGTGGTCGTAGTAGGTACAAGTGGATCAGGTAAATCTAGTTTCGCTAAATTAATGGTCTCAAAAATGGCTTCTAACTTTCTGATATTTGATTTACATGGTGAGTATTATTTACAAGGTGTAAAAAGAATAGATGTCTCCCGAGTGTCCGTTAACCCCCTTAGTTTGTTTAATAAAAGTCCTAAGGAAAGGGCGCTAGAAATAACGTATATGCTAAAGAGCTTATTCAATTTAGGTAATATTCAAGTTATAGAGTTGACTAACATTATTATAGAGTCTTATGCTGAAAAGGGGATAGACCCTGACGATCCAACTACTTGGTCACAGCCTCCTCCAACATTTAGGGACGTATTATTACTTCTGGAGAGGCGTAAGAAGAACGCTTTAAGTTCACAGGAAATCAACAAATATCAGTCGTTAGAACCTTATATACAATACCTATCGTCTACGATATTTTTATCTAATAGCCTTGACTTCAATATATTATTCTCTAGTCCTGCCATCTTAGATTTCTCTAATGTACCAACAAATGAAATAAAATACATTATAATGGAGACAATCCTTAAATCAATCCAGAGTCTAATGTATACTTCAAAATCTTCTAAGTTAGAAAGAATGATAATCATAGATGAAGCACCGTTCCTTTTGAGCAAAGATTCTGGAAAACAACTAATAGAGAGGCTTTTAGCAGAGGGTAGGAAATTTGGGCTTGGCTTTTTATTAATATCGCAGAGTATAGACTATCTAAAAGACATTATACCTAATGCTGGTTTGTTCTTTGCCTTTAACGTTGTCGAGCCTGGAGAGATTGATTATGTCAGTAAGTTTTTCGGTGGGGCAGATTTGGAAATGTATTATACTCTTTATGAGACTTTTCCCAAGCTACCTAGAGGGATGTCTGTGACTAGAGATTTATTAGGGAGATTCGTATATTTAGTTCAGCTTTACGAGGGTGATGTTCATGTTTGACGAGGACGAGGAAGAAAGTAAAGAAGAAGAGGAGAAAGAAGAAGAGGAGAAATTAGAAGAAGAGGAAATTGCACCGAAAGAAGAGGAAGAGTCAGAGGAAAAGACTAGTGAAAGTGGTGAAGAAGAGGAATTTGCCTCGATGACTATACCAGATATAGAGCTCCTAATGAAAAATACAGAGATCTGGGATAAGTTATTGGGAGGTAAGATAAATATCGATGAAGCTAAGAAAATGTTTGAAGAACTTAAAAACAGCTATACCGCAAGGGATAAGAAAAAGAGAAAAGCGGCAAAAAAGTCTAAAAAAGTAAAAGTAAAAAAATCTTCTGAGGAAGAAGAATGATTAAAGTTATTTATTCTAACGCGAAAGACTTTTACTCATTATTAGCTGGTATGAATGAGATAGCTGATGATATAGTTTTGAATTTTGCAGAAGAATCAATATATTCATTTTATCTCACAGATGATAAGGCTATAATGGGTATAATGCAGATTTCAAAAGAATATCTGGAGGATTATACTATTGATAAGCCGTTAGGGATAAAGGTCAATATAAATGAAATTAAGAAAATTTTAGGGAAAGCTAAAAGTAAAACTACTTCTGTAATGATTGATGAGACTGATGCCGGGCTAAAGATAACGCTTAGGGATGAAAAGACTGGGCTTAGAAGTAACATATATGTTAAAGGTGAAAAACTAGAAGTCCAGCAGTTGACGGAGCCTAAGGTCTCGTTACCTGTTTCATTTTCTCTTGAGGGACCTATCCTGAAAAAGATTTTATCTGATGCCAGTATAGTTACAGAGGAAGAAGTAGAGCTGAGTACTACCGAAGACAATGGGATTGAGTTTTCAGCAGAGGAAAATAATAGGGTATACAAAGCTAAACTAGTCCAAGATAAACCCCTTAAGTCAGTCTCAGTTGAATCTGAAAGTAAGTCAATCTATAAACTTGAAGTGTTAAAAACTGCTTTTAAGGCCCTATCATTTTCTGATGATGTTACAATAAGTTTCGGAACTAATGTACCTTTAAAGGGTGAAGCATCTACGGATTCAGGCGGTCACTTAAGATTTTGGGTAGCACCAAGACTATAAGTGACTAGATTTGATCCCCTTTTTACTATAGCAGTATAAATGTCATGAGCTCTAACTAATTCCTCTTTTTTTAAAAGTACTATTAAGAACTTTCTACTCTCTTCAATCCCATAATTAAGCTTAAACACCTTATAGGCAGTTATAGTCGCCCCTTTTAGTATTTGCTTTGCGAAGTTTGATAACGGTTTTTGGCTTCTACTTATAAGTAACGCAACTTCAATTTCCTTCCAAAGGTTATAATCAATCCATGCACCGTTATCAGTACCGAATAGTAACTCCACTCCTTCTTCAATAGCGTCAGCTATTTTTGGTATTCCTACTGAAAACCAAAGGTTACTTCTAGGGCAAATTACGAGGGGAATTTCTCTAATTAAACTAAAATCATTCTTACTTAGGTTAGTTCCGTGGATAAGGAGCGTAGGCTTATAATAGCTTATTAATTGCTCCAGGTCATGCCTTAGGTAATGTTTCTTAGTCTCCGAAACATGGGCTGCCCTTATCTTGTCGGAAAATACCCTTCTGATATCTATCAATTCGGGGATCGAGTTACTACTAATAGACGGTAACCCGTATCCGTGAGCACTATTATACAATTCTCTTAGTTCGTCTATGGAGAAAGTGTCTAATCTTCCAAGTAAAATATGGTTAAAGTCACGTATACCACTACTGGCTTCAATGCCTAATTTTACCCCTTTAATACCCTGTTCTCTGAAGTCTACTACGGTAAAGACTCCAATATTTTTAGAATTAATTAGAAAATTTCTTATCCCTTCCGAAATTTTATTCTGATATATTTCAAAGTAACGGTATTTTTCGCTCTTAGGGTCTCCGACTAAATCCTTTAACGGTTTGTCCACACCGATTTCTGGGAACGTGAAATCCGCCGTATGTGTATGAGAGTTCACCAGGGGTGGGACTGCTATAAAATTCCTTAAATCAATCCCGTCCTTATCAAATCCTTTACCTATATGAGTTATGGTCTCTTTTTCTATGTCATATTCAATATTTATTTCTTCCCTATATTCTAGGTCCTCACCTAGGAGTGCTCCTCCCAAATTTATCTTATAACTTTCCATTTTTCACCCCTGTATTTTCTGATGATTTCCAGAGCTTCTGTAGCTTTTCTCAGGGCATCTCTGGCTTTTATATCTATTCCTATTCCGACTTTTACTCCTTCTAATTCTCTCGACGTAAGTATGTGCTCCTCTGCTGTGTCTTCAGAGCAGAATAATCCCATATTATCTCCTCCGAAGTAATGCTCTATACACCCTAATTTTTTACCTAGCTCTCTAACATTTTCCTTTAATAATTCTATTCTCTCAGTGGCTTCTCTGAGTCCCATTTTCGTAATCCCGTCTACATCGTAATGTGCTACTAATACTTTCTCGTCGGGTCTCGTATCGAGGTCTATTTTTTCATCGCAAGAGTACAGTGATAATAATGGAGTTTTATTATAACCTTTACATATTCTTATTTCAGTGGGTGAGTATGTTTTTATATCCTGTACAGCCGATAACAGCTGTTTTTCTTTAATTCCGTCGCTTAATATAACATAGATATCGTAACGAAAAGGGATCACATACCCCCAGATTTCCGCTATCTTGGTATAAAGTATATAAGAAAAATAATGTTGAAAAGCTTGAATCTTCCACTCCCTATCATTACCTAAACTTTCGGTCCACTGCTTATATCCATCCATTATTAACTTTATAGTCTTCACTCAATAACCACCGTTGTGTCTCCGCTAAACTGAAGCCCCTTCAACTTCTTAACTCTCTTAACGAGCTTTATAGCTGACTCTACAGCTCTCGTAGAGTACTCCTCGATCCTTTCTACCGCTTGCTCGTGAGTAACTCCGTGTCCTATAATTCCTAAAGTTACAGGTTTACCGTATTCAACAGAAAGGTCCATAAGCTTTCTTGCAGTTTGGCTTGCTACTATTTCGTCATGCTTAGTTTCTCCTTTAATTACTGCTCCTAAAGTTACTACGGCATCTATTTCATCCCTTTTTAGAAGTTCGGCTACAACGACAGGCATATCATAGCTCCCCGGGACTTTTACCACCACCTTAACTTCCGCACCGAGAAAGTTAGCATGTGATAACGCTCTCTGTAACATTAGATAAGTTATATCGTAGTTAAATTCCGCTACTACTATACCTAGTTTAATCCTCGAGTCCTCCTGCATGTTTATACCCCTGTCTCAGTCCTTTACCAGCATACTTAGTTAAAGCTGATCCTCCGTCTCTCACCAGAGTTACCAAATTTAATGCGTGTTTTGACGCTCTGTCCTCGGCAATTTCTACTAATTTTTCTTCATCTTCTGCTTCATCCTCGTGGACTGTTACGTCTATGACATGTTTTGACGTAAGGATCTGTACCATTATTAGCCCTATGCTGGTAGCTAAATAGCTATATTTATCCAGCATAGTTCGTCCCACCCAACCTAAAGTTATAACGCCGTCGCAACCTTGATCTAGCAACTTTTTTGCACCCACTGGCAAGTCCTTTATTCCGGGTACAGTGTACCTTATTACTTCAGCATCCGGATCCTCTTTTCGTATTACATTTACAGCTATCTTTCCCATGTCTACTCTCGAAAAGGTAGTATCTACCACACCGTATTTTCTTGTACTCATTTCATTACCTCCATTACTATTTCCTTTCCTTCAATAAACAAGAAACCATTATTTTTAGCATATAGTAATGCTTTATCTTTAGGGAGACTCTTTCCGTCGCCTAGCATTTCAGCAATAACTCCGCTTATTTCCAAGCCTATGTATTCCAATAAGGATGAGGTTAATTCTGTGTGTCCTTTTCTGTTCTTTAGCCCCCTTGAAATTAAGATAGGCACGTGACCTGGCGCATAGAATTCGTTATAGAACTTTTGCCTTGCTTCATTTTCATCCTTTTTTATGGTACTAACCGTCTCGTGTAATTTATTTATAGTTTTAGCCCTATCTTCATCGTTAATCCCTGTCCTTGTTGATACGTGATTCACCCACAGAGCAAAAGCAGGTTCATCACCGTAGGGTGGCCTCTTATAAAGTTGTGGATATTTTTCCTTAACAATTTCTGTCATGAATGTTAATCCTAGTTTTTTCGCTTCTGTATACCCAGTGACGTAACAGATGAGCCCGCCTGCGTCTTTTCTCAATATATTTATGGTCTTCCATGAAACAGCTCCTGCATAAAATACCATGTCTACTTCTTCTTCTCTTCCATCAAAATCGTAGATTAGTATTGGTAATCCGGATTCGAGGTTATTCCTGATTTCACCTTTTGGAACTAACATGTCTAGGATAACATATTTCTTAAATATTTAAGCGTATTTACTAATTTCTTTTTAACAATCTCAGTATTATAAATACAGAAATAGATATAATTGAAACGATTAAGAAAGCAGTAACACCAGACAGTATTAAACCGGGTTTGGTAACTGAAGTTGTGGGAGAAGGCTCGAGAGTGGTACTTTGAGTTATGTTAGGTATTTCTTGTACTGCCTGAATTACTATAGTGAGGTTTTGTGTTAAGTCATAAGCTACAATAGATAAGCTAGTGTTATTTGAAAAGTAAGGTATAAGCGAGTCAAAAGGTATCGAAATTTCAGTATAATTTGTATTTTGATCTAGGAAGTAATATAAATTTTTGGGCATTTTTTCAATAAGACGAGAGGTATTATGAGTGATGTTAAATTCTATTTCGAAATTATTGACATTGTAAGATATGTTGAGTCTTTTGCTAGAATATTCTTGTAATATTATAATTTTTATTTCTATTGAAGGGAATGACGTAGAATAAGTACAAGACGTCTCATAACTAAATACATTGATCATAGTGAATGATAACAGTATAAACACCAGTAGACAGAGTATAGTAAGTCTCTGGGTCATTATAGTAAGCATTTTACAACACATATTTATTACCCCATTCCAATAGAGTATGAATAAGCATGTCCAACTATCCCCAAGGTTATCCTAATCCATACAATTGGAAGATGATTGTAGTTTCCCAAGTACTAATGGTAGTAATGTCTTTTGTACTTTCTCTTTATCCTCAATACTTCCTACCGGTTTACATACTTTATATTATAGTTATAATGGGTATTTCAAGTGTTATGATGGCTAGGAGTAATCCTATGTTAGCGGAGAGAAAATATATGGGTGAAATTTATAAATCTAATACGCTATTTGAGGAGAAAAACGCCGGAAATCTAATTCAAAAGGATAATGAGTATGTACAAAAAATGCAACAGTTAGCAGTGGCTAACTTTAAATCGTTCGGGATTATGATTCTATACATTATAATAATATTCGTCTTCTATGACTATGTCCTGCTGAAGATTGTAGGCGGGGTTACGCAATATGAAAAACTCGCCATATATTTAATATATTTTGAAGCTCTATATTTATTCAATATGTTCGTATATAGAAGGTTAATAAAGATCCAGATGATGGACGCTATGGCCCCTTCAAGCTATAAAGTTACGGAAAAAGGGATCCTATCAACTGATAAGAGTGGGGTATTTCTTCATTCAAGGCATCTAGTTAACGCTGAAATAATAGAAAATAGGGACAAAAAGTATGTGGAAATTGATTCAAAGACCTCCAAATTACCCTATAGAATAAGGTTATATACTAATGATATAGATAGGCTAGTAGACGTTTTAAACAGAGTTAAGAGAATGGAGCTAAAGAGGCAGCAAGCCTCCAACTCCTGAGAAATATAGATGGGAGTACAAGCCTATACCATTCTGTACGATAGCTCCATCGTTCCCATCCCATATGCCTTTTCCTATCTTATTTTTAAACGCAAACCTTACATCTCTCCCTATATCTATCGGTTTAGATACGTGGAATTCATGTCCTCTAATAGTCCTCGAAGTAAGGAAATTAGGGATTTTTGGCTCTAATTCTGTATACCCTATTGTAAGTTTGTCTTTTGTTTTTATGCTGATATCGAAAATGTCAACCATCCTATAAGACTTATCATCAGTATCTACTAGTTCTTTCGATAGGTACATAAGGCCTCCACATTCTCCCAGAATTTTAGCCCCTTTTTCCAAATTCTTTCTTATCCACTCTTTAGTCAGATATGAGTTACTTAGTTCACTAAGATGTAATTCGGGGTACCCCCCACCTATGTAAATTAGGTCGGCATAGGTATTAGGCGAATCGTTATTTAATGGGCTAAAGTACTCAATTCTATATTTTTTCCTTAAAAAATCAAAGTTAGCTTCATAGTAAAAATTGAAAGCTGGATCTAATGCTACATAAGCTACCCCTTTTTCCTCGCTGTTCAAATCTTCTACTATATCATCTTCTAGTTCACCAGCATCGTTTGAAATTTCAATCAGTTTATCTAAATCTATATTTTCTTCTACAAGCTTGGACGTGTATTGTATTATTTCCTCTGCTTTCTTGAAATCTTCGGTAGTATATAGTCCTAAATGCCTAGACGGAATTGTCAAGCTTTTATCAAAATTTATATGCCCTAATACGGTTATGTCATCTGGAATAGCCCTCTTGCAATAATTTAAATGAGTAATAGACCCGACTTGGTTAAATATAACTCCTCTTACATTTGCATTTCCATACTCTTTAAGGCCTTTAACAATAGCTCCAGCTGTACTTGCTAAGTTACTACAGTTAATTACTACAACTATTGGAGTTTCGGTGACTTTCGAAAGCTCGTAAGTACTATAATTTGAGTCAACTCCATCATATAGTCCCATGACGCCCTCTAATATCCCTATATCAAACCCTTTAGCGTATTTTAACAGTGTTTTCCTCACCCCGTCCTCTCCCATTAACCATAAGTCTAAGTTAATCGCTTGTGCATAGCTTGCAACTTTAAGGTATTTAGGGTCAATGAAATCGGGACCAACCTTATACGCTCTTACTTTGAACTTTCTGGTTAGAGCCCTGATTATCCCAGAAGTTATTACAGTTTTTCCAGAATTACTTCTATCTGAAGAAATGATTATACGGGGGAAAATCACACAAAAAATAAGAGCCAATGGGGTTAATTTAAATTATGCATGTATATTATGATGACGCAAGGGACATAAAAGCGATTATACAAACACTAACCAAACTCATTGACGAAGCTTTATTTGAAATTAAACCTGAAGGAATTAAACTTACTGCCGTAGATAGGGCAAAGATTTCTTTAATATCCATAGATTTGCCGGCTGAGGTGTTTAAGGAGTATGATGTGCAAGATGAGTTTAGATTTGGGTTTAACACGCAGTATATGTCTAAGTTAATGAAAGCAGTAAAAGGTAAACAAGCTATATCATTAGACGCTGATAATGAGGAGGTTGTAAAATTAACTATTGTTGGGGCTATAAATAGAGTGTTTAACATAAGGAATATACAAGTATTACCTCCGGAAGTACCAGAAGCAAATTTTGAGTTTGATGTTAGAGCGTCTATATCCTCTAAGGGGTTTAAAACCACTATAGGTGAGATATCTCAAGTTAGTAAAGATAGTGTTACTATATCGGCTACAGAGGAGAAAGTTGTTGTCAAAGGTGGAGAAGAGAGCAAGGTGGAAAATGAATTTACAAAGGAAACCGGTGCCTTAGCGGATATTGAATTTAATAAGGAGGCTACAGCAACATATGACATAGGGTATATTGATAATGTCCTACAATTAACTAAATTAACAGATTACATTAAGTTAGCCTTTTCGGATCAAAAGCCTTTACAAATGGAATTCGGCATGGAAGGAGGGGGGAAAGTTACTTATTTGCTTGCTCCTAAACTATCTTGATGGAGATCTATACAGCGTTAATAGGAAGCTATCCTAGACCTATACGGATAGCCAAGACAATAACTAGGTTTAGGAGTGGAAAAATAGAGGAAGATAAGGTATTAGATGAGATAAACAAGTTTCAAAGAGATTTTTTCAATTTGATGGCGGAGTATAAGGTAGATTATGTAACAGACGGTATGGTTGAATGGGATGACATAGCTGATTTAACTTATTCTTTTCTTAAAGGGGTAGAGAAGGGGGCTTTAGATAGATTCTTTGATAATAACTTTTACTATCGCCATTTGGTAGTTAAATCAAAGCTTGAATATAGAGATTCAAATGATTACATTAAATATATTGAACTTGCTAGGAAAAATGTGGAGAAGAACCAGAAATTAAAAGCAGTGATTCTAGGTCCTCTGTCATTCTCTTACATGTCAAAGAATGTGTATTATAAGGGGAAAACCGAGGAACTGATGAAAGACTATTCTGTGATTGTTAACTTATTACTCAAAGATACTGAGAAATACTATGATGCAATAGAGATCCATGAGCCTTATATCTTTCAAGACAGAGTTAGGAGACAGAGATTAGAAAATATAAGAGAATATTATAATATAATGTTAAACGGAATCAGTAAAGAGAAACATATCATCACATACTTTAACATTAAGTTCGATGTACTAGAAGAGTATTTTAAAATACCTGTTGAAGTATACGGATTTGATGTAACTGAAGATAATAAGCCTATGATAGGTATGCTGTATAACGCTACATTAGGCAAAAATGTATATTTTGGAGTATTAGACTCGAGGAATACAAAACTAGATAAAATTTCTACGATCAGGAGAATAATTAACAACGCTAAGGAGAAAGGGATTTCTAAGCTATTGCTTGGAAACTCCACTTTTAATGATCTAATACCAGAGCTTATAGTTAAGAGAAAGTTTAAAATTTTACAGAGAGCCAAGGAGATGATACTAAATGAATGAACTTCCGATTTTACCTACCACTGTTATTGGTAGCTACCCGAGACCTAAGTGGTTAAGGGAAGCAATAAGGTTATATCATCTAGGTAAACTAAACGACCAGGAAATGAAAGAGGCATTTAACGATGCAGTAATAACTATACTTAAAGAGCATCAGAAAGCTGGGATAGAAGTTCCCACAGATGGTGAGATGAGGAGAGATGAAATGGTAGAGTTCTTCGCAGAGAGGCTAGGGGGATTTAGATTTTACGGGTTTGTTAGAGTATGGGGAGATCATTACTATAGGAAGCCTTCAGTGGTAAGTAAAATTACCTATAAGGAGCCTATGCTCTTGGAAGAAGCTGAATTCGCTAAAGAGAACAGTTATACTCCTCATATAAAAGTTACGATCACTGGTCCTTATACTATTGCTGAATGGTCTTATAATGAATATTATAAAAGTAAGAGGGACTTAGCGTTTGATCTAGCTAAGGTACTTAACGTAGAAATGAAGAAACTAGTTGAAGCAGGAATAAATGTGATCCAAGTCGACGAGCCCGCAATCCATACTAGAAAAGATGAAGTCGAGTGGGCTATAGAAGCCGTAAATGAGTCCGTAAAAGGTATTAATGTAAAAGTAGTTATGCACGTATGTTACGGCGAGTATTCTTACTTAGAACCTTATCTTGACAAGCTAAAAGTAGACCAGATAAACCTAGCTCTGAAGAATTATAATTATGAGCCGATAAAGCTTTTTAAGAAATGGGACGGTGAACTGGGAGTAGGAGTAATTGATGTTCATAATAAAAGAGTTGAATCTCCTGAAGAAGTAGCTAATGATCTAAGGATGCTTTTAGAACATTTTAGCCCTGAAAAGGTATGGGTTAACCCTGATTGTGGATTGAAACTTTTACCGAGGTCTATAGCGTATCAAAAAATGGAAAACATGGTAAAGGGCACATTAGTGGTGAGAGAAGAACTTAAAAGAAAGGGTTATACTACTACAACTCTGAAGCCATTATTTAACAGGTGAAAGTCGTGAACAAGAAAAGAGCTAATGGTCAAAGTCACTCAACTAGGCCAGTAAGAACTGGAGCCCCAAAGTGGGTCAGGTTTACCAGAGAGGAAGTAGAGCTTTTAATAGAGGAGTTAGCAAAGAAAGGTTATCCACCTAGTATGATAGGTTTAATATTAAGAGATCAGTACGGTATCCCTTTAGTTAAACAAGTAACAAGTAAGAAAGTCGTTAAAATATTAGAAGAAAAAGGTTTGGCGCCGAAGATCCCTGAAGATTTATTCAATCTCATTAAAAAAGCAGTTAATATTAGGAGGCACCTCTTTGAGCATCCGAAGGACAAAAAAGCCAAAAGAGGTCTTGAAGAAACTGAATCTAAGATAAGAAGATTAGTAAGGTACTATGTTGAAACTGGTAAGCTACCACAGGGATGGAGATACGAACCAGAAAAAGCGGAACTACTAGTCTCAGGAGCTCAATGATTTTTCTATCCTCTCTTTTAATACTTCGGCTACTCTTTCATCAACTCCTATAGGTTCGGCTACTATAATTTTCACTTTGCCAGAAATTGCTTCTAATTGTTTTGGTATATCTCTTTTAAAGTGAGTTCCAGCCGCGAAAAGGAGTGGAACTACTATTATAGTATCGGCTCCTTTTTCTACAAGTCTCTCAGCAGCTTCTGTTATACTAGGTTGGTTGAATTCAATGAATCCGTATTCCACTACCGAAAAATATCTTTTAAGGAGCTCAGCATACTTCGTTGCTACCTCTTTCCACTCATTAACTTTGCTTCCGTGTAAAACGAGTAATACACCTATCATTGTGACAAATTATTAACTTCGATTTTATATACTTGTGTTTTGATTTAGCTAAAAGGGATAAAGAGTGCCTGACTTCAAGATTGTCATATCTGATCCACAAACTAAAGAGCCCAAAGAAGCCAAGGTAAAGGTTAAGGTTTCCGAAAAAGTCCAGTCTAACCAAGGAGAAAAAGACGGAAAGGCTATACCAATAGCCAAAATAAGTGATAAGATAAAACAAGATTTAGGGATAGATCAGTTTATCACTCTTGAAATAGAGAAACAGGAAGGAGATAAAAAATTAAAAATTAAAGGGCATTTTAAGGTTGAAATAGATAATTCCGTCCCTCAAAACGAAGTTTGGATTTCACAACAAATGGGAGAAAAATTTGGCTCGAACGAGTTTGAGGCAATAGCATATAGGACCAAATCCTTCCAACTTTCTATAGATCAGTCTAAAATATCAAGTGTAATGAGTGCGAAAATAGGAGACATTGTAGATATTAATATATCAGGAGTTCCGTTAAAGCTTAAGATAACGGGCGGTTCTGATAATTCTGGATTCCCTATGCGCTTCGATGTCCAAGGTGGTGCTAAGAGGAAACTCCTATTAAGTTCTCCCCCTGGCTTCCATCCATCAGAAAGTGGGATGAGGAAAAAGAAGACCGTTAGAGGTAATATGATCACTGCTGAAATAGTACAAATTAATACTATAATAGTTAGGTGAAGAAACTTTTGCCTTGGCCGCAAGTTCAGCCAGAAGTGAATATAGGCGTAGTAGGTCATGTAGATCATGGTAAGACCACATTAGTGCAAGCTATAACCGGAGTCTGGACTTCGAAACATTCAGAAGAATTAAAGAGAGGAATGACGATAAAACTTGGATATGCTGAAGCAAATGTTGGTCTTTGCGGGAACTGTCCCCTACCTGATGCGTATGTTACTGAACCCTCCTGTGCACATTGTGGAAGTACTGAAGAACCTAAGTTCTTAAGGAAGGTATCATTTATAGATGCACCAGGTCACGAAGTCCTAATGGCGACAATGTTGTCAGGAGCTGCTTTAATGGATGGTGCCATTTTAGTAGTTGCTGCAAATGAACCATTTCCACAACCTCAAACTAGGGAACATTTTTTTGCATTAGGTATAATAAACATAAAAAACATAATAATAGTACAAAATAAAGTTGATGTAGTATCTAAAGAAGAGGCTATAAAGCAGTATAATCAAATAAAGGAATTTCTAAAAGGTACGTGGGCTGAAGGGGCTCCTATAATTCCAGTAAGCGCTCTTCATAAGATAAATATAGATGCATTGATCGAGGCTATACAAAAATATATTCCTACTCCAGAACGTGATCTAAGCAAACCCCCAATAATGCTCGTAATAAGAAGCTTTGATGTAAATAAGCCAGGTACGTCGTATAATGAATTGAAAGGTGGAGTACTTGGAGGGAGCGTCATACAAGGTAAAATTGAAGTTGGTGACGAAATAAAAGTCTTACCTGGAATAAGGATAGAAAAAGGCGGTGGAAAAGCTGAATATGAACCGCTATATTCTAAGGTCACATCTATTAGGTTTTCAGATCTAGAAGTTAAGGAAGCAAAACCGGGTGGATTAATGGCTATAGGAACTGAACTAGACCCTTCATATGTTAAAGCTGATAGTTTAGTAGGTAGTGTAGTAGTTAAAGCTAATTATGATGTACCGGTACTTTTCGAAATGACAATTGAAGACTATCAACTTCTTGAGAGAGTGGTCGGGAGCAAGGATCTAGTAAAGGTAGATAATTTAAAACCTAAGGAAACAATCATGATCACAGTAGGTTCATCTACTACCTTAGGCGTTATAAAATCAATAAAGGCAAACAGAATAGAAGTAGAATTAAAGAGACCTATAGTGGCATGGGATAAAGGATTAAGGGCAGTTATAAGCAGACAAATAGGTGGTAGATGGAGATTAGTAGGATGGGGACTGATCAGCTATTAAAAGTCCTGGTAGACACGAATATCTTACTTTATGTTTATGATCGATTCGACCCATTTGAGCGAGTTATTCAATTTTTAGACTATAAGCCAACTTTCTATATAACCACATCTGTCATAAATGAACTCAAAAAAATTGGTCAGAATGGAGGCCCTAAGATGCAAAGGAAAGTCCAAGTGGCGCTTAAATATTTAGAAGTATATAAAAACTACTGGAGTGAGATAAAGGATGACAATAAAGACTTAGACGTTGATACTCATCTACTTAGTATTTGTAAGAATTACGATTTGGCATTATTTACAAATGACCTTGACCTTAAACGTAGAGCAATAAAATTGGGTGTAAAAGTTTTATACCTGAGACAGAAGAGTAAAAATATAAGTCTTAGTTTTATTATCTAGTCTGATATCTCTATGTTTAAACTCATTAGGGCTAAAGGCATCGTCCGTATACCCCCTGATTACTTTGGACAACCAATTGATGATGTAGCAATACAGATACTAAGGCAAGAATACCAAGAAAAAGTCCTAAAAGATATCGGGTTAGTCCTAGCAATTTTAAATGCTAAAGCTAGTGAAGAAGGGTATATAGTATTTGGTGATGGTGCTACCTATCACGAGGTTGAGTTTAATATGTTAGTGTATAGCCCTATAATGCATGAGGTAGTTGAGGGCGAAGTAAATCAGGTTGATAACTATGGTATTTATGTTAATATTGGTCCAGTAGACGGTCTAGTCCATATTTCTCAGATTACCGACGATAACTTAAAATTCGACCAAAATAGAGGGATTTTAATCGGGGAAAGGTCTAAAAAGGTTATCCAAAAGGGTGATAGAGTGAGGGCCAGGATAATTAGTATATCCGTAGGTGGGGGTAGAATGCCTAGAATAGCTTTGACTATGAAACAACCTTTTTTAGGCAAGTTAGAGTGGATAAACCAAGAACTTTCTAGGGCGAGCAAATAATGCCAGAGAAGAAAATTTTCAAAGCGTGCAAAAATTGTAGAGCTCTATTACCCCCAGAGACAGCTACTTGCCCTTTATGCAATTCTACCTCGTTTAGCGAGGATTGGAACGGAATGGTGATAATAATTAGTCAAGATTCTGAGGTAGGAAAAATATTCGGGGCATCTACTCCTTGGAGATACGCAATAACTATCAAGTAGACTATTGTTTCATCCTACCCAATAATTTACGAAATCAATTAGCAAAACCTTATGGTATTCTCTTTATAAATGATCATAAGCTATTCAATTTTCTTGGAGCTAGAGGAAGTTCGAGGATAATTACTGTAGGTGACGTAGTAACAAGGACTTTATTAAGTCATAATATTATCCCTTTTCTACCCATTATAGATGGAAAAACTAAGAGAAAAATTGAAGTGGGAGAAGAGATAATTTCAGAACGAGTCGTTAATGAGGCAGGGCTAATAAGGTTATCCGCGATTCTGAAAATAGAGCGTTTATTGAAATCAGAGACAAGTAGAG
This sequence comes from Stygiolobus caldivivus, assembly GCF_019704315.1. NCBI lineage: Archaea > Thermoproteati > Thermoproteota > Thermoprotei > Sulfolobales > Sulfolobaceae > Stygiolobus > Stygiolobus caldivivus. The sequence goes on from NZ_AP024597.1 coordinate 2,010,938, forward strand.
GTAAGGTACTGTACGTAGAAGGGGAGGAGGACCTATTGGTAATTCCAGCTGTTATATACGGGAGAAACGGAGATATAGTATTATATGGCCAACCTAATGCTGGTGTAGTGGCGTTAGTCATAGATAACTTTATGCGAAAGAGGGTCTTAGAAATTTTTACTAAATTCAAAGTAGTACGTTGTGATCCTAAATCAGAATAAAAAACAAAAATCCGTCCTGCGCGGGCTCATCACCTTTCAGCCCTTTCGAGCTTCTTCATCAGGCACCGTACTTTTCAGCACGGTTAGAGTAGTTAAGCAGTATATTCATTACATCTAGCCCTCTTATTCTTAGAGATCCTCTTCTCACCTCTCTCTCATTGAAATCCCTTACACTGTCAAATACTAAAGTGTTATAAGGCATATATATCATAAAGGGAACGGGATCGCCGGTATGCTCTTTAACCTCAACCGGTGTAGTATGGTCTCCTGTTACGGCTATAACCAACTCACTCCCAAACTGATCAAGTATCTTTCCTAACATTTTGTCCATCATTTCTATGGCATACTTTTTACCTTCTATGTTACCGTCGTGGGACGCAGCATCAGTAGCTTTTAAATGAAGAAATACAAAGTCATACTCTCTTAGTAACCTAGCAGCCTCTTCCGCTTTACCTAAATAATTGGTATCAAGCCCACCTGTAGCCCCCTTAGGAGTTACGACTTTCATCCCCAGTTGCTCGCAAATTCCTTTAATTAATGCTGTAGCAGATACTGCAGCTGCCCTTAGTTTCGTATAGCTTTCAAAAGGGGGTAATTCTTCATATTCTGCAGCACCTCTCAATAGGATGATATTAGCCGGTAATTCGCCTTTCTCCACCCTCTGTTTGTTATAAGTAGACGCTGATAAGACCTCATACACTCTCCTAGTAAGTTTATTGACTATATCTGCTGTTTTCTTAGCTTCTTCAGTTGATGTTAATGGTTTACTCTCTAAAACTTTCTTACCTACTTCATGTGGATCCGTGTCAGATATTTTATCGCTTATGCCTTTTCCACTTAGAACAACCGCCACTCTATGCTCTGTCCCGTGATAGAACTTTACTTCTACTCCGTCAATTTCCTTGATTTTTTCATTAAGTTCTCTTACTAATTCATCAGCCTCTTCTATTTTTCTTCCCGCTCTTCTATCTTTAATTATCAAATCATCGTTTACTGTTGCAAAATTACCCCTAAAAGCTACATCTCCGCCCTTAAGTCTTGCACCAGCCCCTATGGCTTCAAAAGCTCCTCTCCCCTTATAGTACCTTTTCGGGTCTAGTCCGAATATAGATAAATGTGATGTATCGCTTCCTGCAACTACGCCGGGTGAGATGGGATCCATAAGGCCTACTAAGGAGGACTTAAGCAATTCTCTAAAATTCGGTTTGTCAACTGCCTCTAATGGTGTTTTAAAGTCAAGTTTGCTCACCGGTCTATCTCCTAGACCATCTGCGATAAATAATAGAATTTTATATTGTTTCATGCTATAGACCTCTTTAATTCTTTAGCCATTCTTTCATATCTTTGTATATCAGCCTGAGTTATGCTAGGTCTCACTATTTCTAGGGCTTGCATAAAATCTGATTTCATCACTTTTACTTGAGCTTTGCTATTCATACACTCCCTCATGCTCTTCATATAGCACTCTTCTGTATTCTCTTTTCCTTGACAAGCGCTCCTAGATTGTTGATCACAGTCTCTATAGGCTTGTCTCATAGCGTTTATTGTGGCTTCTCGAACGAGAGCCTCGATATCGGCCCCAGTATATCCTTCTGTCTTCTCCGCAATTTCCTCCAAATTAACGTCAGGTCCAAGAGGTACGTTTTTGGTGTGTACTTTTAGTATTTCTAGTCTTGCTCTTTTGTCTGGTGGTGGTACGTAGATTAGTCTGTCGAATCTCCCGGGCCTTAGTAGTGCTGGGTCTAATATATCAGGCCTATTAGTAGCAGCAATAACAACTACATTCTCCAATTTTTCAATACCGTCCATTTCTGCTAGTAGTTGGTTTACAATCCTTTCTGTTACCCCACTATCAACCGATAGTCCTCTCATTGGTGCTATTGCGTCTATTTCGTCGAAGAATATTACTGTGGGTGCTGCTTGTCTTGCTTTTCTGAATATTTCTCTTATTGCTTTTTCGCTTTCTCCTACCCATTTTGATAGTACTTCTGGTCCTCTTACTGCTATGAAGTTTGCTCCGCTTTCTGTTGCTACTGCTTTTGCTAGCATAGTCTTACCAGTACCGGGTGGACCAAACAACAAAATACCCTTAGGCGGTGTTATTCCGCTCTTAACAAATAAATCAGGGAACCTTAGTGGCCACTCTGCAGCTTCTCTGAGCTGTTGTTTGACGTCATCAAGACCCCCTATATCTGACCATCTAACTTTAGGTACTTCTACATATACTTCACGCAATAGAGATGGTTGTATACTTTTCATTGCATCTAAGAAATCTTGCATAGTTACTTTTAGTTCCTTGAGTATATCTGCTGGAATAGTCTGCTGTTCAAGATTCAGTTTCTTTTCCTGGATAAACCTCCTTAGTGCTGATATTGCAGCTTCTTTAGCGAGAGCAGCTAAGTCAGCTCCGGTATATCCATATGTCATTTCAGCTAGTTTATCCAAATCCACATCTTCTCCCAGAGGCATATTTCTTGTATGGACTTGTAGAATCTCCTTTCTTCCCTTCGTATCAGGTGGTCTTATTTCTATTTCTCTATCGAACCTTCCCGGTCTTCTCAGTGCGGGGTCGATATCATCGGGTCTGTTAGTTGCACCTATTACGATTACTTTTCCTCTCCCCTTTATTCCGTCCATTAATGTGAGTAGTTGTGCCACTACTCTTTTCTCTACTTCTCCTGTTACTTCTTCTCTTTTTGGTGCTATTGCGTCTATTTCGTCAATGAAGATTATTGCAGGAGAGTTCTTTTCTGCTTCCTGGAATATTTCTCTTAGCCTCTGTTCGCTTTCCCCGTAAAATTTACTCATAATTTCTGGGCCATTTATTGTTATAAAATATGCACCGATCTCGTTAGCCAAAGCTCTAGCTAGTAATGTCTTCCCTACTCCAGGTGGTCCGTACAGTAATATACCCTTAGGCGGTTCTATTCCTAACCTCTGGAATAGTTCTGGGTGCCTCATTGGCCATTCTGCTATCTCCCTTATTTTCTGCTTGGCTTCTTCTAAATCTCCTATATCTTCCCATGTAACCCTAGGGAAGCTTATACTGCCTTCTTTAACGGGCTCTTCCTTAATCTCGACACTCGTATCTGCCGTTACATAGACGTAATTTGAGGGTTGTGTGTTAACTACTACGAGCTCTACTATCCCAGTATAAACTGGAATAGGGACTATGTCCCCTTTAGTGACTGGTTTATCAATAAGCTGATCTTTTACATATTCAACAAAACTATAATCAAAGCGTATAGGTTGGGTCGGAGCTAATACTACTTTATTTGCCGATGTTACATTAGCTTTCTTTACCGTGACTTCATCTCCTATACCTACACCAATGTTTTTCCTAACATATCCGTCAATCCTTATCTCGTCATCGTCTATATCATCTGATGCAGGAAAAGCCTGGAGGACCGTTGTCGCATTGGGTCCGGCTACTTCAATATAATCGCCAAATTGCACTCCTAATCTAGCCATAGCCCTTTCTGAGAGCCTGGCAATTTTTTTCCCTACATCTCTCTGCCTCGCTTCGCTTACTTTAAACTTTATACCCTGGCTCATACTGTGGTGAGAATATATATCCCGTTTTAAATAAGACTATCTGTCCGCTTAACGGCTCGAATATTAGATATTTAAATACCTAACTAATTTAGTGGTTAATGAGTATAAACTTGATTGATATTCCCCCATCTATATATAAGGCGAGCTGTCCTAACTGTGGAGGTGCTATTTCGGCATCTAGGTTAAGCAAGGGTTCAGTATGTACTAGATGCTTATCGGATGATGACGTTGAGTTCACAAATTTAAAAGAGTTAATAAATACGTTAAATAAAATAGGCAAGCTAGATAAGCTTACTAAAGCCCATGAGATATTATCTGAATTTGAAGTGTTTAGCGATATATTTTTGAAAGCGATAGGTTATCCGCCTTTCGGTCCTCAGAAGAGCTGGATATTAAGGCTCTTGCAAAATGATAGTTTTGCAATAATTGCTCCCCCAGGTTTAGGTAAAACCACTTTCGGTTTAATAGCATCTTTATACTATTCGAGTAAGAGCAAAAAGTCGATACTTATCTTCCCTACTAAAAGCCTTGTGAGGCAAGCTATAGACAAATTATCTACTTTTTCCTCTAAATCCAATCTGGATTCTAAAGTGATCTACTTTCACGCAGGCCTTACAGAATCTCAAAAGCAAGAGTTAAACAAAAGCTTGTATTCCAATGACTTTGACATTTTTATCTCAACTAACCGGTTTATAATAGATCATATAGAAGAATTAAGTAATATAAAATACGATTTTTTGTTTGTCGATGATGTAGATACGGCCTTGAAATCAAGCAAGAGTGCTCAATCCGTACTAAGGCTTATAGGCTTCTCCCAAGAAGCTATGTCAAGAGTTAAAGAATTAATGAAGGTTAAGGACGCTGACGTTCTCTTTTCTGAACTAGAGAAAATAAGAAAGGGGATTTTAGGCAATAAGGCAGTTGTTTTTTCCTCCGCTACATTGACTAAAGGCAACCCTATTTTCTCCTTATTAATGGGGTTTCGACCAGGTAGTTCCGTCATATATCTGAGAAAGATAATAGATGCATATGCTGAATTACCGGTAGATGATGACAAAGTCATAAGCTTATTAACGCAAATATTATCTAAATTGGGTAGCGGAGGCTTAATATTTGTTCCAGTTGATAGAGGCCAAGATTACGCTAAGTTTCTAGCAGAGAAATTATCCGATGAGTTGAATGTAGCGTTGATCACTTCATCGAGTACGTCAAAGATCGAAGAATTTGCAGAGGGGAAGATTGATGTTCTAATAGGCTCAGCTACGCATTACGGAATTCTGGTTAGAGGTATCGACTTACCATGGCGTATCAAATATGCTATATTTGTGGGTATTCCTAAATTTAAGTTTAAAATAGGCGAGACTATAAACCTCGTAACATTAGGTAGAATTTTAAGCATAATTGCTTTAATTACGAAAGATCAGGATCTAATTAGGTTAGCAGGTCGTGTTAGAGGTAAGCTAAGGAGATTATCACCAGCAGCAATAGCTATGTTAACACAACAGGCTAGAGAAGGCAAATTAGAAGACGAAATTCTAAATAAGGCTTATGAAGTAGTTAACTCTTTCCTGTCTAATGAAGAAATATTAAGGAAAATAAGCGAACTAGGGGATTTCGTAATATCTAATGGTAATATACTCATACCTGATTATTTAACTTATATACAAGCAAGCGGTAGAACCTCTAGAATATACGGGGGAGATCTGACTACAGGTCTATCAATTTTATTAGTAGATGATAAGAACCTCTTCGAAATCTTTAACAGAAAAATTTCGCTTATCTTAGATGAAATAAACTGGAAAGAGCTTGATATAAGCTCATGGAAGATAGGGGATACAGATATTCGAGATATTATAGATAATATAAATAATGAAAGGGAAAAGATACTTAAAATAAAAAAGGAGGGAGGAGATGCAAAACCATTACTGGCTAAAGTTAAGACAGTACTATTTATAGTCGAGTCTCCCAATAAAGCAAAGACAATATCTAACTTCTTCTCTAGGCCTAGCACTAGGCAAGTAGGGAACCTGCGGGTTTATGAAACCGTTCTAGAAGATAAAGTCTTAATGGTTACTGCTTCGGGTGGCCACGTGTATGACCTTACCACAGATGATATAGGTATCTATGGTATAGACGTTAAGATAGGGCAGGACGGTTCTGTATTATTTCTGCCATATTATAATACTATCAAGAGGTGTAAAAATGGCCATCAATTTACAGATTATACAAAAGGAATTGCATGTCCTAAATGCGGTAGTACAGAAATAGTAGTGGACAAGACTTATACAATAGAAAATTTAAGGCGACTTGCACTAGAGGTAGACGAAATATTAATAGGTACTGATCCGGACACAGAAGGTGAAAAAATAGCATGGGATCTATATCTTGCATTGAGGCCATATAACAATAATATAAAAAGAGCAGAATTCCATGAAGTCACTAGAAGAGCAATAACACAGGCTATATCTAACCCCAGAGAATTTAACGTAAATTTAGTTGAATCACAAATAGTAAGAAGGATAGAAGATAGATGGATAGGGTTTAAACTTTCACAAAAAGTACAAACAGATTTTTGGCCTACTTACTGCTCCGAAGAAAAAGAAAAAGCAAGGAGTAAATATTATAACAAAGATACAGACTGCTCGGAAAATAAAAACCTTAGTGCAGGGAGAGTGCAGACTCCAGTACTTAATTGGATAGTAAAAAGGTATGATGAATACCAAAAGACAAAAAGTAGGGTATATTTTGGTAAGATAAAAGGTCTAGAGGACATCACATTCTACGTTCCCAAGCAAGAAGGGGTTAGAAAGAACAACTTAGTTACGGTGACTTTTAATGAGATCAGTGAGGTGATCGAGGATTTTGGCCCCCTACCCCCATACACTACAGATTCACTACTATCAGATTCCAACCAGTTTTTTGGCCTCTCAGCACCTGATACTATGAGAATAGCTCAGGATCTATTCGAGTTAGGTTTGATAACATATCACAGGACTGATAGTATCAGGATTTCAAACGTAGGTATATCGATTGCTGAGAACTACCTTAAGCAAATTATAGGTCAAGAATACGATAAGGTGTTTAAGCCTAGGACTTGGGGAGAAGGCGGAGCTCATGAGGGGATTAGACCTACGAAACCATTAGATGTGGATCAGTTGAGATTAATGATCGAGGACGGTGAATTGGAATTAGCTAAACCCCTTTCCTCAAACCACTTTAAGGTTTATGATATAATTTTTAGGAGGTTCATCTCTAGCCAACTAATCCCCTTAAAAGTCAGAAAAGAAGTAATAAAATTTGAAATAAAGGACGACGAAGGTAATATAATTCCATTAGAGCAAAATACTATGGAATTAATTACTGAATACTCCTTACCTATTCAAGTTGGCAATATTACAAAGTTTATTTACCAGCCTGTGAGACGCTTGTCTAAGCCTTTACTCCCCAGGTTAAAAGAGAGTGGATGTGACAATCTTCCGTGTGATTTTAGTTTATCCTTGGAAGGCTCGTTTTTAAGGAGCAAGGTAAACTTATATACTCAAGCTGATTTGGTCATAGAAATGAAAAACAAAGAGATAGGTAGACCGAGCACTTATGCTACTATTATTAATACTATTTTGAAAAGACGTTATGCTATAGAGAGCAAGAAAACAAAGAAAATGATCCCTACTTCATTAGGAAAAGCTGTAAATAAGTATTTAAATGAAAAGTACGGTAATTTTGTATCAGAAGAAAGAACAAGAAAATTACTTCAGTTGATGGATATGATTGAGGCTGGAAAGGAAAGATACGATAATGTGCTAAAGCAAATATATGACGAAATAAATGAAATAAGGTGAATATTGATGCTTATAGGACTGTTGCATTTAAAACTCAGAGAGGCCAGCAAAAAAGCTAACATTGAGAAGGCTAGAAAGTTAATCAAAGATGCTAAAGAAAGAGGTGCGAAATTAGTCATACTCCCTTCTTTGTTTCCGGTAGGTAATGTTTTCGAGATCTATGAGAATGACAAGAAGTCAAAAAGTATCATCAGAAATCTATCAGAAAAAATACCCGGTTCTATTACAGATACGTTAATAAATCTGGCTACAGAGGGCGAAATACATTTAATAGCGGGACCTATACTAGAACAAGCAGGTCCTAAAGTTTTTCTAACAACACTAATTATTTCTCCTCAAGGAGAAATAGTGGGTAAATATAGAAAAGTTATAGTGTCAGAGAGAGACGTAAGATTAGGAATATCGTCGGGTAAGGAACCAGTATTTATGTCTCTTGATAAAAGGTATGGAATATTAGCTGAGGACGACATTTTCTCACCAGAAATAAATAGAGTATTGGCCCTAGGTAATGCCTCAGCAGTTATAGGTTCCATAAAAGCTTACTCTAGGGGATACGATGTAGTCAAGAATGTAGCTATCACGAGAACTTTAGAGAACGGAATACCGTATATATTAGTGGGAGAAGTAATAGAAGACGAAAATGGAGATATAATTGGTTCGTCACCAACTTTTGTGACAAGTACTAACTCCCTTATTTATAAACAAGCAGAGGAAGAAGATAGTGTATTGTATGTAGAAACTACCGTTCTAATGCAAGAAAGTTCAAAAGACCGCATAGGTAAGATAAATAACATCGAAACAATTCTTCAAGGTCTATGTAAAAATATAAAGAAAATGAGATCAGTAGAAAGGAAGAGGTTAAGTCAGGGAGATAAAGCAGAAAAAGAAGAAGAGGAAGAAGAATAATAATTAAAAAAGTTTATTTTATCAGATGGAAATAATAAAATTTTATGAATTTGTTACATATACTACGGTTCTTCTATTTTTGACAGCCTGAGATATCATGCCTTGCCTCTCAAGCTCTTCTAGGATTTTCTTAGCTACGCTAATGTTAACATTAATCTTATTAGCGAGCACATAAGGTGTAATAATCTTCTCCCTTTTAAGCTCGTCTTGGACTTTATTTATAGTGTCTTTATCTACTGTAATAGCTTTTGAAGTAACTTCTTTTCCGGTTTTAGAAGTTTTCTTCTGGCCTTTTTTCTGTACTTCTTCTTGTTGTTTCTTCAATTTTTTCTCTATGTTACTAATTGGTTTTTTACTCGCACCACCCATCCAATTCCCACTAATTTTAAGTTAGTATTTTGTAAGTATTAAACGTTACTTGATGAATCAAGATCTACCTATTGACGAAATAATAGGAAGAATTAGTAAGTTAGCTTCAGGGTTAGGAATAAGCAGGAATGAATTGAAAGTTTATTTCCTACTCTTAATGAAAGGTAAAATGACAGCCAAAGAGCTATCTGACAATCTCGGAGTTTCGTATACCAAAATTTACCCTGTTCTGTCAAAATTAGAGAGTAGAGGCTGGGTGAAAAGAGTAGGTAAAAAACCTGCAATGTTTGCTGCAAATTCTTTAGTTGACGTTTGGTCTACTGTAAAAAAGAATATACTAGAATCAGTGGAGAAAATAGAGAAAGATGTTATTACTCCGTTATCTCTACTGTTTTCGTCTCAGCCCTCTCTTTATAACATTATACTTTTGCCTCCCGAGAGCCTGCAAAATACGCTCCAGCAAATACTAAAAGAGCAATCAACTATATTCTATTTAGCTATTTCTTTCGAGGAATTATTAAACGATGAAATATTGAAACTTCTCGAGGCAAATGCTTATAAAAGTGATGTCAAGTTAATACTGACTAGGCCTAGAGAAATCCCCCCCGTTATTAACTTTAAAGTAAATGAGTCAATGTTTGGGAGCGGAGTAGTGACGAATAGGTCAATTATGTTAATAATTAAATCATCTGAAGGTGTACTCTTCGGGCTTTATTCTACCCACGTCTACTTTGTAGAGATAGGAAAAGTTTACTTTAACTATTTATGGGAAAGGTCTAGTAAACAAGGGAATAACGCTTAAAAATAGTATGACAAGAATAATGCTAATTGACCATTATGAGAATAATAACTGTAAAGCTACCTGAACAGTTCCTAGAAGCTATTGATGAGTTAGTAAATACTGGAAGATATACTTCAAGAAGTGAAGTAATTAGGGCTGCTCTAAATGACTTTATTAGGAAAGAACTGTGGATAGAAAATGGATAAAATGTGATGAAAGCTGGTATTTTTGAATCGATGAAATCCGACATCAGAGCTGATTTTTAAATTTAATAATCTTTTCTTAATTCGATATGCCATTAAAAGAAGGCGATACGGTAGTTATATGGATTGACCCAAAAAGAATATACCTCGTAAGGTTGGAAAAAGGGAAAAAATTCGGCTCAGATAAGGGATCTATCGATCTATCACAACTGGAAGGACTGGAGTACGGCTCATCAATAACACTATCCACCGGTTCAAAGGCTTATTTATTAAAACCTACACCGTTAGATGCATACAACGGTTTACGAAGACCATCTCAAGTACTATATCCTAAAGACATTTCATATATGATTTATGTATCTGGAATTAAAGAAGGTGATAAGGTCGTAGAAGCAGGTACTGGATCGGGGTTTCTAACAATATCTTTAGCATATGTAGTAGGAGATAAAGGAAAAGTAATAACCTATGATATTAGAGAAGATATGCAAGAAGTCGCAAAACGAAATATATCTTTTATGGGGCTCCAAAGTAGAGTCGACTTCAAAATAAAAGACATCCGAGAAGGGATAGACGAGACTGACGTTGATGCAATTTTTCTGGATATGCCTGATCCATGGAAAACAATCCCCCATGCCTATAGTTCTCTTAAACCTTCAGGTAGCATTCTGATTTTTGTGCCAACTGTTAATCAAGTAGAAAAATCAGTATTACAAATGAGGCAGTTCGACTTTGTTGATATCCATGCTGAAGAACTAATAGTTAGAGAATATCAGGTAAAAGAAAACGCTACAAGGCCTAAAAATATAGGTGTAGTCCATACAGGTTTTATAATTAGGGCGAGGAAATCAATAAAAGGGAGTTAATTAATAAATAAGTCAGGATGTCTTCAAAACTAGCCACTTATGCGAACCTTATAGTAAGATATGAGAACCAATTAAAAGATACAGAAAAGAGGACTGCAGAGGATGGTAAGAAAATAGTACTAATGGCGGAAAACCTTTCCTCTCAATTTAGGAATGTAGCGGAACAAGTAGTCTCCCAAATCTTCACGGAAATAGACCAGACCTACTCATCTCAAATACAACAACTTTCAAAAAAATACTTCGAAGAAAGAGAAAAAGAAATAGAAAAAATAAAAAAACAAGCACAAAAAAACGTAAATAAAGCGGTAGATTTCGTAATTGCTAAACTCTTGGAGGTATATAAGTAAATGAGTCTTGCGTATACCACTGCTCTAACACGCGTATATAAAAGCCAGATCCTCACAACAGGGACTGTTAATGAACTATTAGAAGCCGATAACTGGAAAGATGTAGTTAATATATTAAAAGAGAAAGGAATTATTTCTGAAGTACCTCAGACGCTCACTGATTTCCAGATTTACATGAAAAACAGGTCGTTACAAATATTATCGACCTTAAGAAATTATACACTGTCTAATAAGATATCTTCATCTATAATAGATCTCTACAAATACTTAATAGAACTTGACGATATCGAGGCTATTATTTCTTCGGCCTTAACGCGGAGTTTAAGCTTTCAGGTTTACTTACTAAAGGACTTGTCAGATTTAAAGCCCCAGTCTCTAGAAGACGTAGTATCGTCACTGAATGGTGTAGAAAGAGAAGGATTAGAATTTGCAATAGAGAGGTCACATAATAAGACCCCCTCAGAAGTTAACACTTATTTAGAATATTATTTTATATACAAAATATCATCAATTGTTGAAACATTCAAAGGGGACTGGATCTCTAAAGCCAAAGAAATTATATGCGGTTATAAGGATTATTATTCTGCCCTTCTAGCATATAAATTACATGAACAAGTAGAATCTATATGTAGAATGACTAAGGAAATGATAAGAGATATTGCAAACTCCACCTCAAAACAAGAGGTCATAGATATTTTATCAAGGTCTCCCTACGGTAAAAACATAACATCTGATGATGTATACTACGCATTTGCCAACTTTAAGAGAATTGCGAGAATTGAAGCGAGAAAAGCAGCCCTTAGTGCATTTATGGGTTCTCCCTTTACGCCAGTTACTGTTATGGCACTAGCTGAACTTATTAGATTAGACACTGAAGACATCATAACTATTACTAACGGTCTTGCATTAGTGAGAAATGGTGAAAATAGACAGAAAATAATAGAAGACATTAAGAGCCTACTTTCCTTTGAGCTCATCTAAAATTTTTTTATCAATTATGTACCCACCATCAATGTCCCTAATAATAGTATAATCAGGTATCTCTGGAGGGTCAGGCATCTCCATAATGGGCTTTTCCTTGCCTAGGTAAATCCACTTGAGCCTCCCTCCGAACTTTTCCAACTTATACCAATATTTACCTATATATACATATTTTCTCCCATCCTTATATACCAAATGATAGGGTTTTAAATACACACCATATTCTTTTATCTTGCTATTATACTCATATACTCTAGATTTTAATTTTGAGAGAATTTCATCAAAGACTTTTTCTGGTACTTTCACTAACATTAGCTATTTATCATTTTTTACTCTCAAAAATTATATCTGTTTTTAGTAGGGTATTAATATGAATCTAAGACGCATAAATAATACACTTGAAGTATCTGAAATAGGATTGGGCTTATGGAGTATAGTGACAGATGAATGGGGAGCTAACATAAATAAGGCAGAAGAGTTACTAAGAAAAGCGTACGAATTAGGCATAAACTTCTTTGATACAGCCGACGTATATGGGAAAGGATTAGGGGAACAAATATTAGGGAAGATTTTTTCCACTAAGAGAGATAGAGTTATAATACTTACTAAAATCGGGCTAGATTTTTATAATAAACAAAAGCCAATAGGAAATTACAACTTAGATTACCTTGATTTTGCTTTTAGGCAAAGTCTAGAAAGATTAAAGACTGATTATATTGACATACTAATGCTGCATAACCCTAAGGGTAACGATATAAGAAATAAGGAAGTATTTGACTTTCTAACGAGCCTAAAGAAAGACGGTAAAGTTAGAATGATCGGAGTAGCATTAGGACCCACTTTAGGCTGGGGAGAAGAGGGACTAGACGCAATTAAGATGGGATACGAATCGTTAGAATATATTTACAACCTGATAGAAGTCAAACCTGGAATAGACTTTCTCAATTACGATATAGGCCACTTTATCAGAGTCCCTCACGCTTCTGACGCGTTAAATGAAGATAAATGGCCTGTAGTTTACGATCCTAAACTACACAGACATTTTAAAGATATAAACTGGATAAATAGGGCAGTAGAGATCTCTAAGTATCTCATACCATTTGCAAGGAAAAAGAACATGAAACTTTCTCAGCTTGCGCTTAAATTTATCTTATACAATAAGAAAGTTTCATCAGTCATACCTAATATAACTAATGAAATAGAATTAAGAGAGTTTACTGCAGTAGAAAACATGCCAGATCTAGATGAGAGTGACTATAGTTATTTGGTCTCTTTTTATGAAAAATACTTTAAGGAACTAAATGAAGAAAGTATAGAAGAAACTAAAAGGTATAAATAATTTTTCCCTATTCTTAATATTTCTCTATTACTGATTTGTATAATATTCTAAAAATGCTTTAAAAGCCTTAGACCTATGCGAGTACCTATTTTTTTCCTCTGTAGACATTTCAGCAAAAGTCCGTGATTCCCCTTCTGGGATAAATATTGGATCAAACCCAAACCCTTTTTCTCCCCTTATCGTATCGCTTATTCTTCCGTTAACAGTTCCGTTAAATAATAGTTGCCTTGCCTCGTCGATATAACACAAAGAGGTTTTAAAGTAAGCTGATCTATCGTTCTTACCTTCAAGGAGTTTTAGAATACCTTCTAAACCTAATTTTCTCCTTACGTAATTAGTGTAGGGCCCAGGGAAATCATTTAGTGACTTAATGAATAAACCGCTGTCCTCAACTATCAAAGGTCTCTTTACGAGTTGAAATATAACAATTGCGGAGTACCTAACTACTTCCTCTAATGTATCTGCTTGTATTTCAAGTTTAGGTATCTTCAACCATTCTAATTCTACTTTATAATCCTTAGCTATTTCTGCTATTTCCTTGTACTTATTTTCATTGGAAGTTACTAATAATATAGAGTTCTTTAATGCACTACTTATTGTTCTTTCTCCGTTCTTCAACGTATCTCCCCCTCATCCTAATCTCTTTTACTTTTTCTAATATTTTATCTGCGTCTACGAAAAGCTTATACCCCTCCAGAAAGCTGTCGAATAAAACCTTTTGGTACTTACTATGGGTGCTTTCTAGAGAACGTAGAAAAACATGAATATCTACAGCTAGGTCCTCTATATCCTCAGCCTTCTTGGCCAGGCCGAAGTCTATTATAAATAGCCCGTCTTTTGTCAAAATTAGGTTATTCGTATTTGGGTCACCGTGTGATATACCTATTTTATGGAGTTTTCCGATGATCTCGCCCATTTGTGCTCCTAGTTCTCTTAGCCCTCTTTCATTTCCACTATAGGTCTGTAGGTACTCCTTTACAGTTGTCCCTTCTAAGTATTCCATAACTATTAGGAACTCTGACGGATCCACAAGAAGTAAAGCAGGGGTATTTACACCATTAACCAATGAAGTATAAATTAACCTAGCTTCAAGCTTAGTCCTACTGCTATTAATTTCGTAATCCAATTGAGGGTGTCTATAACTTTTCTTTATCCTTTTTTTAAATATCGCGTGAATACCCGCAAAATAGCCTTCGTATATTATGGCTTCCGCTCCTCTTCTTATTTCTCTCAGCTCCTCCATGGTATATCAACTTTGTCAATTCTCCACCTAGGTCTTACTCTACTATCCTCTATGGGTATCGTAACACCCATTTTAGCTGCTAGCAACCCAGTGTATGCTATCATTGCACCGTTATCTCCCGAGTACTCTGGTGGGACTATTTTTACTTTTATCTCCCACTCCTCTTCAAGCCTCCTCAGTTTTTCCTTTAAGCTCACACTAGCTGCTACTCCTCCGACTATTAACAGCTCCTTTTTAGCCGTTAATGCTAATGCCCTTTCTGTTGCTTCTAATAGCATGTCGAACGCATTTTCCCTTAAACTGTAGCACACATCTTCTAGCTTTTCCTGCTTCACAGCTTTCAATGCAGCAGTAAGCAAACCCGAATAAGATATATCTTGTCCTTTGACCACATAAGGTAACTTAATATAGTTTTCACTCTTTTCTGCGCAGATATCTATTTGATGCACACCATTCACTACATAAGGAGGAGCTAGACCTACTTCCCTAACGAATGTGTCCATCATATTTCCTAACGCTATATCTAAAGTCTCTCCAAATACTCTGTATTTACCATCGACAAACACTGTAATAATTGTGTTCCCACCAGACAAATATAGAATTAGAGGGTCTACAGAATTTGTAGTAAAACGCCCAATCTCTATGTGTGCAATCCCGTGGTTAACGGGGACAAGTTTCTTATTAAAAGCTAAAGCTAGGGCCCTAGCTACTGTTGCTCCAACTCTCAAAGCGGGACCGATACCAGGGCCTAATGCTACGGCGATGTAATCGACGTTATTTATTGAGATCCCTGCCTTATCTAACGCAAGTTTTACTATCTCAGGTGCTTTTTCAGAGTGATGTTTACCTAAATCGGAGGGTTTCATCCCTCCCTCTTTAGGTACAAACGTATCTTTAACGTTAGATAAAATCTTTACTTCTGATTTATCTTCCTTTACTATCCCTACTCCAAAAGTATGTGCTGTACTTTCTATCCCTAAAACGATCATCTCCCTTTACCTATGAATTCCGTATACCCGCACTTTCCGCAAGCCCACCTCTCGACTGGTTTCATGTGGTGTGCCATTATACTTCCACATCTAGGACACTTTTTATTTTTAAGTTTGACCTTATCTCCTTCAATAACGTAATAAGTCCTTACAACAGCTTTGGTTCCTTCATTACCCTTGTTTTGCGGCATTCTTACCACCTTTCTTTACTTTTTGCCCCGTATCTCTTCCTATTAAGTGTTTTGGCTCTATTTTCTCTAAGTCTTCTTTATTCTTGTAAATATTTACTCTTACATAGCTAATTCCTCCACCGTAGACAGTTTCTATGTCCTTTACCACGATTAAGTCTTCTTTAGCACCGTATATGGCTGATAACGCGCTTATTATCTCTTTTCTAGATGGAGTCCCAGAACCTATATGATATATCTTTATATAAAGTTCTCTCCTATTAAAAACATTATTCTGGATGTCCTTTTCTACTATCCCTTCGGCTTTATCCGATACCTTAACCTTTAATTGTTGAGACATTGGAGTAAAAATATAATAACAAGTCTTTAAGAGTTACGCAAATCCCTTATTATGTCTTCGGCAACTTTCTTTCCAGATAGAACCATAGCCCCGAATATGGGCCCCATTCGGGGTAAGTTTTTCACTTCGGTAACAGCCATTCCTGCAGCATATAACCCAGGTGCAACCATTCCAGTATTTTCTACCGTAAGCTTTTCAGCAAGCTCACTGTACGCAGACCTCTCACCTGGGATAACAATCCCTAAGTCCGGTATCTTTCTTGATGCCACTGAAATTACTTCGGCATCATGTCCGGTAGCGTCTACTACTGCTTTTGCAGAAATAAATATAGGGTCAACGTGAAGCCCTGCCATTTGGGTGGCAGTCCATTCTACTGCAACTCCTGCTACTCTAAGTGGGTTTTCCCTAAATATAACATCATCAACAGTTATCCCGTGAATTATCTTAGCTCCGGCTGATATAGCTGATGAAGCTAACTTAGCCATGAACTCAGCGGTATCAACTATATATACCCCTTCCTCGGCTTTAACTAAATTAATGCCCATCTCCCTGAGGATCTCATCTGCAGGGCTCTCAATTACAATCTTATGGAACAACATAGCCCCTCCGCCTATCCCGCCCCCGAAACTAAGCCTCCGTTCGAATACTACGGTCTTTAACCCGGCCTTAGCTAAATAATATGCAGCCGCCATTCCAGACGGACCAGCACCAACGATTACCACATCGTTTTCAATTATATTAAGCCAGTCTTTCATTGTATATTCTATTATGTACTTACTGATCTTGCTTTCCTCTACCGATTTAATTTGGATCGAGTCAGATTCCATGATCTTTCACTCTCAATTAACTTACTTATTAACTTACTTAAATACCATTATTATAACAAACTTATTTAATATAGTCTAACGCGAGATAAAATTATGCCAATGCAATTAGACGCTCATGTAAATACGTTGAGGTGTAGCTGGTGCGGTAAAATAATCCACGGAGACCCAATTACCGTAAAAACATGCTGTAATAACAAACCTTGGGTATTTTGTAGCAAACAATGTTATAATATGTGGGTGAGGGAATGGCTAAGGAGACAAGAGCAGAAAACGGGAGAGAAAAGAAAAACCTTATTATAACTGGGATTTCGGGAGCTAGCGGGACTATTTACGCAATAAGGTTCCTAAAGGTCATAAAAGAGATGGGTTTTGAATCAGAAGTAATAGTAACGAGAGGTGCAATTAAAGTAGCTGAGAAAGAATGTGGTATAGATCTCGTGTCAAACATTAATGAGTTTTCTTTCCCAGTCTATATGGAAGATGAAATAGAGGCTCCTCCATCTAGCTCAAGCCATACTGTTAAGGCAATAGGAATGGCCATAGTCCCTTGTAGTATTAGGACACTTGCAGAAATTGCTTCAGGGATAGCATCTAATTTACTAGTAAGGACTGCACTTAATTTTCTGAGGACTAGAAGTAGGTTAGTCTTGTTACTTAGAGAGACTCCATTAGGAGTTATAGAGCTGGAGAACGCTCTAAAGGTAGCACAAGCAGGAGGGATAATACTTCCAGCTTCTCCTGGTTATTACCATCATCCTAAAAACATTCAAGACTTAATTGACTTTGTAGTTGGGAAAATCCTTGATATGTTAGAAGTAGAAAATAATATTTATAAACATTGGGGTGAAGACTCTACACAAAGTCAAGGTCTCTGCGACCGTATTTCTTAGATAGTAACTCTTTCACTTTGTTGTCATACTCGTCATGCTTTAGTTCTTTTTCCATATCTTCTGTACCGCCGTTTTTCTTGTTAACGGCAAATGCACATTTATTCCCTGGAAGTAATGCCCTTTTCTCACAATATGCGTATTGGCATTCACCGGTTATACACACGTCACCTACCCACATGCAGTAGCCTACTTTTTGCGGTGTCCCTTTAATATATTTCTTCTGTATGTTTAGAGCTTTTTTATTACATCTGAAGAACGGGCATAAATAATTACATTTTTCACCTAACGGCATAGGTTTTGGCTCATCAAGTCCAAAGTCTTGTTTGCCACGTCTTAGTTCTCTTCCGCTCAAACCGTGTATCACCCAGTTTTTAACGCAAGTACTTAAAATAGATTTAGATTTTCAGCCATTTAAATATTATGTACCTTATATTCTTGGTCACTGGATTTACTATTCCCAGTATTAGCTCTTTCCTTGTACTGTGAGAGACCCTACCGAAACCTAATATTTCATTGGGCGAGATATCTTCGTCTTCTTTTAAAGCTATGACCAAGTAGGGGGCATGTTCGATACCTGGACCTATGGTGTATACAGCAAAATCAGCCCCATATTTTATCCCAGACCTGACCACATAGTTCTTGTCTCTCAAATCTTCATATACTGAATATAGTATACCAAACCTAGGTAGCGTATCCGCCCCAATTTTATATAATTCATCGTAACTGAGATTTTTCTCGTTCCCGTCAATATCCCCTTGTACTTCTATGAGTCCCTTCTTCAACAAATATACCGCTTCTATTATAGAAAGTATAAGCGGACTCTTTATATCGTCTGGGGTCTTTGGCTTTAGAATATCTAGGGGTTTACCATAGTATCCAAACGAATAGATAGACCTAGCATCAGTAACGTCTTCTACAAGGACTTTGTCCTTTATAAGTTTCCCTCTCGGTGGCATTTACTATTCCCTTAAAAAACTTAAATACATAAGGTCATTTGCTGCATCTCTCAGTAGGTCTGCACAATCTTCCAGCCTATCTGCGATATCTTTACTCAACATCAAGAAAGCCATATCGCTATTTTGTTTCTCAAAAAGTTTTAACTCAAAATTTCTATATAGATCATCTATTTCTTCCTCTATCTTTATCACGTTTCTAGCCTTTTCAGATGACTTTTTTGCATTAACAGACAAGAGCCTCACAGCCTCCATAATGTTAGTTGTAGCAGCTATGAGCTTTTCTACCATCGAAACAGCTAGAGTTAAAAGAGTCTGGTCTTGGTTCTTAACCTTATTGCTGAGCACTCCAAACCTATATGAAGCGGCCCCGATATTTTGTGAAACTTTCTCAAGTTGCATGATTACATCCAAGTACAAGTTACTGTACAGTAAACCTTCACTTACCTTTAATACGTATTCTCCGACCTTATATCTCAAGTCTTCTACAGACGATTTTATACCGTCTATTTTAGAATATGCCTGCATATGGTTTACGTTAGATTCTGTAAATTGCTGGTACAATATTCTAAGCTGGTCTAATATAGAATTGGATATAGTTTGTATTTGCTCTTCAATGTTAAGCTCAGGAACACCCATTGCTAAGATAGTGATGCTCTCATGGTTAATAAACGAATTTCAAAATTAATGAACGTATTTTAGATACTATTTCGAGATCCTTGTCTATTTCTTCAGACAACCCCTGTGCAATTTCTTTTGCTTTCTTCAACACGTTTTCATCGTCGTTTAGCCCCACTATATAGAAGTAGTTAAGAAGGCCTAAAGCT
Source organism: Stygiolobus caldivivus (assembly GCF_019704315.1). NCBI lineage: Archaea > Thermoproteati > Thermoproteota > Thermoprotei > Sulfolobales > Sulfolobaceae > Stygiolobus > Stygiolobus caldivivus. The sequence continues at coordinate 2,030,578 of NZ_AP024597.1, forward strand.
TCTTCCTTCATCTTACTATCGTTCAGGCCATTAATATTATCTACTATAGTCTGGATACCGTTAAGCAACTGTCTCCTATTTCTCCTTAATCTCCTAAGTAATCTATCTAATTTCTCGCTTTCTACCTCTGGTAATATAAGATAGTTTTCTAGTTCGTCTAGGACGTTATGGTACTCCTCTACTACTTGCTCGAAATGGAGTAAGACCCTACCAACCTCAATTTCGCTCTGGTTCATCAGACCGCCCTAACACTCACTGTACTATTATCCTCCAACCCTAACTTTAACATGTCAGCGTCGTTACCCCAGATCTCGTTATCGGGCAACCCGTCTTGTACTATAACTTTGAACTTATTCCTCCTACCTTTTACTGATACTTCTGCTTCGTCCTTTATATTTAATTCCGAAGCTAGCTTTGAGGACATTAATATAACCCCTTGGTCTATGTCCGCCCTCTTCTTCATTTTAACCCTTTTTTCTTTAACTTGTTGCTTCGTCTTCTTAAGTGCAGAAGCTGGAGGGATTATGTTCACAAGGGACTTGACGTCTACCTTTTTCTCTTCCTCCTTTCCCTCAACTTTATCAGAATGCTCCTTACTCATTATTATCAACTACTCTTCCTAACTTATTAAACTCTTCACCTTTGAACAACTTTTCTATTACCTCATCCAGCCTTTCGATTTCGACCCTTATCTGCTTCCAGCTATCCCTATCCCTAACCGTTACCGTATTATCAGACAAAGTAGTAGGGTCTATAGTAATTGAGTAAGGCACGCCAATCTCGTCCACTCTGGCATACCTTTTCCCTATGCTACCCACATCATCAAAGACTACATCATATTTTTCTCTCAAGTGTTCGTATATCTCCCTAGCTTTCTTTATCAGCTCTTCCTTTTCCAGAAGTGGAAATACAGCTAGATCATAGGGCGCAAGGCCCTTAGGTAAAGATAACACCACCCTCCCCTCCTTTTCCCTATAAGCATTTAGCACTGTCAAATAAAGGCACCTTTCAACTCCGAAAGACGGCTCAACGACATGGGGTATGAAATGGACCCCCGTTATTTTCTCTTCCCTTTCCAGCACTTTCACGTACTTAGAAAGGTCCTTATCATTAAACTTAACACCCTTATTTATCATCTCGTCAATTTCTTCAGGTGACTTACCGCTAATAAATTGCATAAAAGTTTTTACGAATTCCTTCCCCTCCTTATTTAATTCGTCCCTGTTGATTATAACAGTCTTCTTTTTAACGATCTTCGGTGAGTCATATTTCTTAAACACGGTAAGGTCTTGTCCGCTATATTTCATGTGCCTAGAAAGGTCGTAGTCTGACCTATAAGCATGTCCTGATATTTCTACTTTTTCGTCCCCTATAATGACCATCTGGTCGAATGTCTGTTTAGAATAATGTGCCCTCTCATGGGGTAGCTTCTCTTCAAAGTATGTCGAAGAAGATGGTATCCCGAGGGCTGAAATAAATTTAGCGGCAACACCCATCCAGTAAGCCATCCAAGGGCTCAGTATTACCTTTTCTTCTACAGCTTCTCTGAGCTTATATGAGGAAGGTCCCTCACCTTTAACTTTAGACTCGCCCCTCAGTATGTTTAACGTCAAGTCTTCTACTCTATCTAACGGTACTTCTCCAGGTGACTCCGGGTCGAAGAAAAACTCTACCTCCATTATGGTGAACTCCCTCATCCTAATTAGCCCTTGACGCGGTGAGATCTCATTTCTCCCTACCCTACCCACTTGTGCGATGCCTAGAGGGAGTCTTTGCCTGAAAGATTCATAAACACGTTTAAAAGACGTAAACATGCCCTGCGCGGTCTCCGGTCTTATGAAACCTTTATTCCCACTATAAGGTCCAATATTGGTCTCAAATAAGAGGTTAAACAGCCTGACTTCCCCTAATTCACCCCCACATTTAGGACATTTTATCCCCTTTTCTCTGATAACCTTATCGAGTTCAGATGTACTCAGACCCTCAACATTAACCTTTGCAACCTCCTCAATTAAGTGGTCAGCTCTATAAACATTATGGCACTTAGTACACTCTACTATCGGGTCTGTAAAATTTTCTACGTGACCACTGGCTTCCAGTACCTTATAGGGAGTAACTAAAGGGGTCTCTATTTCTACTACGAAGTCCGAGTTGTCTTTTATGAAGAACTTCCTCCATGTTTCTACAATTCTATTCTTTATCCTAGTCCCTATAGGCCCTATATCGTAAAGCCCCGCTACTCCGCCATAGATTTCATAAGAAGACCAGAATATTCCCCTCCTTCTAGCAAGTTCCATTACCTTAGTTTGGAGATCACTCATACGAGATAAGCATATAAACGGGATAAAAAACTTCTACTCATGGCTGATACTAGACTATTATTTTTGAACGAGAACGTAAGATCCTTCGCAGGCTTCAGTAGACCCTCATCTCCGTTTGTGGTCTTAGGACTACCCATGGACATAACCAGCAGTTTTAGGCCCGGTTCCAGGTTTGCCCCATCAGCGATAAGAGATGCGGCACAGTTTATAGAGTTCTATTCTATACGGAGCGGGATAGACATGGGCGAAGTGGGGTTTAACGACGTAGGAGACGTAGTCATGCACCCCTCGAATGCTGAGGAAAACGTAAGAAGGATAAGTGACGTAGTATCTTATTACGCTGAAAAGGGCAAAGTAGTGATAGGAATAGGCGGAGAGCACACAGTTACAGTAGGGACTACAAGAGGGATCAGGCCGGACTGCTTAATAAGTGTCGACGCCCACCTAGACCTAAGGGACGACTACATGGGGTATAAATATGACCATGCTTGTGTGATGAGGAGGATATCAGAAGAAGGTGTAAAGATAATAGAGATAGGGACTAGGGCTGTCTCTAAAGAGGAGATAGAATACGCTAATTCAAAAGGGATATTATACTTCATCCCCAAGCAGATAAGACTACTCGGAGTAAGGGACGTAGCCCAGAAGATCGTAATGTCCTTGAGGGAATGCCAAAAAATATACATCACCTATGACATGGACGGGATAGATCCCTCTTATGCACCTGGTGTTGCGACACCCGAGCCTGAAGGGCTCGACCCTACTACCGTCCTTGACATAATGTCATTAATAATAGATAAAAGGGTAGTAGGTTTCGACGTAGTCGAAGTATCTCCCCCTTATGACCCGTCTGGGATTACGTCAGTCTTAGGCGCGAAGATAATTATGGAGACAGCTGCGATGGTATGGAAGGCGAGGCAGTAAATATTAAGCTATTTAAACGAGAACCTAAAGGGACGGGAAACCCTTTAGGGAAGAGATATGCTACTTCGTTTTGGAGCGATTTGAATAGAAGTTTATAGTTTTATTATGTACATAATGTTTGACTTGTATTAACTATTTTTACACTAGATTATACTAATTCTAGAACTAATTTTTGAATTCGCAATGGAGACATGAACGACCTTTCTATTGCCTCCCTGACCCTCAAGTATAGTTCAGAGCTGACGTGAGCCTATAGCTCTCCGGGGTGCATGGGAGTCATCCTTTTCATGTAGTATGATGTAACCAAGAGCCCGACAACACCTACAATGAAGGCAGGGAATGAAATCTCTAAATAGTTACTAACGTGTGCAAGGCTCATATATGCCGTTAATGAGTCTAAAAGGCCTAAGGGTGCAACAGAAAGTATATACTTCACGTCCTTTTTCCAGAAAGATAGGTACGCACAAACTCCCCAACTGTAGTGGAGAAATAGAGAGCTCAACCTGTCCATTGTCTTCCCTAAAATAATTACTGCCAACGGTTCAGCTAAAAGGGGCGAGGATATACTAAAATCAGGGGGAAGTAATATACCGTTTAATACTGTGAGGAAGCCTACTAAAAACCCGTTTTCCCAAAAGGCTAAGGATACCCCGTAAGTCTGGGGGTACCGTTTAACAAACCTAGCGAATAGGTATGCAAACCCCGGTTCAGTTATCGCAGTTAGGGCCCCGTAAGCGAGATAAGTGGGTATTTGAGGGGTCTGGAAAAACTGTAGAAAAGATGTCTGGATAACTAGTTTAGTAATGATTGCTGAAAAATACGCCGCAGCTGCAATTCCCAGGACTAATAAACTCCTCTTTACCAGAAAGAGGGGCACCACACCTATGATTAAGGAGATTAAGCCAAGGACTAATATTAGGCTGTTCATGATGATTACATTACCGCGTGCTTATTTAAGATTCCCTTTCATAGATGAAAAGAGAAAATTCCTCGTTTTTTCTATTATATCACTTACTTCATCTTCATTTTCGAGGATAGTCTCGAAGTTTAATATGGTATCCAATACGACCACATAGTCCACAGCGTTTATACCGGGCGGTATACCATTTAATTCCTTCATTTTCCCCGCACCTTTTCACGGGTTTTCAAAACTTTTTGGTAAATTTCCACGGCTATAGGATCTCTAGGTCTAGTAGCGGGGTAAGGTATAGAGCCTTAGCCCTAGAATATTTTGCTTTGAAAATCCCCTTTCTTTTGCCCTTTACAACTTCATAAGCCCTTTATCTTTCACCTTCTTCGGCTTCCGCCAAACTAATGGGTTGTTAATTTTTTGGAGGCCTGTGTCGGGTTTAGATCGCCATTTATTAGTAGTTCGAAGATTTTAACATTGGCCGGGTCAAAAAGGAGGTCAACTTGATCCTTATTTATGACTAAAAACCTTTGCATAACGGTATTATTTTTGAACCTCTACGTTTTATACTTATGAATATAGTCTTTTTCACTATAAATTCAAAAGTAATGTAATGTTTACCTATAAGAGATAACGGGGCTCGCTCACGTCTCCATTGCAAATTGAAATACTCTCTGTCGAATTAATATAATTCTATGTATAAATGATCCAAATACCCTTTGAACTCCTTGTCTAATTAAAGTTATAAACCCTCTTACCCCCACCTATTAGCTTTTTATTAGTATTAGTTTTACTCAATGTATTAACAGTTAAAATAGCTCAATAAGACAAACTAAAATCGCAATGGACCTGCGAACGGCCGTATCACTCCTGCTACTACGATTCCTTCTCTTAGTGTGTAAAAAACAGAAACCCATTTTACGTAACTTTTTGAGGAGATTTGAGTGGAAATCATCTTCCTTAATATTCTATTATCGATTTTCGAATATCAAGATTTATTTATTTGGTTTATCATCTCATATCGAGTAGATATTGAATGAATACCCACGACCTTACAAAACTATTCAGACACCTTTAGGGGACTGTAACATTTACACAATTCAGTCATCTTTTCTAGATAAGTTTAAAAGGTTTGATTGTGGTGAAGAAGAACAGAATGACTTCATAAGGAGGCTTGCAGTAGGGCATTACTTAGCAGGAATTAACCATACGTTCCTTCTGGTTTGCGGTAACGATCTAGTAGGTTTCGTATCATTTTCTAGCTATTCCTTTGAATTTACAGGTGAGGCTAAAAATGAGATGATAAGTGGGTTAAAGGAGGAGTTCACTAATAGAGGTCTCCCTCATGAAATCGAAATATCTTTCAAAAAGCTCCCCGTGTTACTTTTAGGACAACTAGGGATAGACAAGAAATATCAGGGTAAGGGTATAGGGTCAGCTTTAGTTAAACGTTTCGTAATTCCGTACTCGTTAAACTACTGTATCGAGAATAGCTGTATAGGGCTTTTAGTTTATACTAGAACGGCTAAAGACTTTTACGAGAAGCTTGGATTCGAAAAGATTTATGAGAGTAAGAGAGGCACAAATTACTTTTACTCGTTATATAAAAACGTGTTAAGAGCTAGACAGGATGCTTTTTCCTCTAAATGATGACGCTTCCTTAAGAAGCTCTTCATCAACTTTTTCTTTCCTTATAGCCTTCAATATCTTCTCAGCTTCTTCCTTTGTTTCTATAATCATTACACCCTCTTCAACTTTCGCCATCTTTTTACACCAATATATTCAATTCTTTGCTTCTACTTTTAATACTTTCTATTTATCTCTCTTTTAACTCATCACCTTTGGTACACTCTTCTGTTAAAAGCCGAGTTTTGTTAATATAGACTAGATTTTAAAAGAAACCTACTTGGGCTTAGATAGATAATTTTCTATTTGATATAATAACTCTGCTACTTTTCTTCCTTGCCTGTTAAATAGATAATCCTCTTTCTGGTTCTTCCCTCTAATTCATATTTGTCTTCAACTAATCCCTTTTCCTTTAAGGAATCTATAATTTTTGCGATAACACTACCACTTATCCTAGACCGTTTTTGTAGCTCACTTATAGGCAGTCCGTTTTCCTTTAGGAGCTCTAATAACGCTCTGCTTTCGGTTTCTGATAACGGCATTATTTCCTTATTCGATAATCGATAGATTAAGTTTAAGCCAAATTATTCGATAATCGAACATTGAGGAAAGATGGATAAGTTGTTAGAACCTGAAATCCAGATCCTCCTAAATCTAGCTAAAAAAGGGAGACAAAAGAGAACTGAGTTATCTAAGGAATGCAACATAACCTATACTACCCTCATTTACCTTATACTAGCAGTTATTCTACTTTAACGCTACTTAAAGGTTTTTATCAAGGACAATACACCTCCTAAATAATTTTCGACGAATTGGAGGAGCTCCTCCACGCCCATCAGGTTGGTGAGATCCCTGACTTAAGGGTCGGCCCTTTGTAGTGCCAGCCCCTTCTAGTACTTCACTTTTTTCAACAACCCAGACGTAGACCTAGAAACTTTATTAGTATTACTAGTAGTTCAGTATTACCAAGGAAAAGTAGAATAACTGCTTCTAGATTGAATTTTTTGTAAAGCAATGGGATCTTTGCCGTCTTCTTTCAACTCAACGCGTTATTACGGCAAAAATTAACAAGTTGCCTATACTTATAAAGGCGTTTTGGCAACCATAATACGCAACGGAAAATGACGAGAGATAAGACGCGTTATAAATACGGGGATATAATTATACGTGAGAGGAAAGGGTGGTATTATGTTACAAACTAGAGAACGTGAACGGTGACGTAAGGGAAACTTACGTAGGTCCTTTAATTGACGTTGTAGAATCATATCTAAAAATGAAAGATGGAATTGGGGGTATGGGGGAATCCCCCATGTGCCGCGGCCGGGATTTGAACCCGGGCCACAGGCTTGAGAGGCCTGCATACTTACGGCGCGTAGAGCTTGACCGGGCTATACTACCGCGGCATTTATATACTTTTTTATGCCGTTTAAAAGATTTACGTGTAACTATTCCTATGTTGAACATTCGGGAAACTAAGCGCCAAGCTACATCGTCCCATGGGTATAAAAGGGAGTTTTTATTGATTAGGTTTACGACTAACACGATTGGCACAGCTAAGGCTTTATTGGCCTTAACACGCTAATGGTGTCACAAAATTAGGACTACTTACCCTTTGCTTATCTCTTATCAAAAAAAGAATTATAGTGAAATTTTTAGGCCCCCTGTAACGTCTCATACCATTGTCGATACACTATACACGTAAACGGGCTTACTTCTAGACACTTTATAGCATTACTGGTACTTAACCTCACTGAGTAAAAATTCTAGCTTAGCTTATAGGAGAAAAGCACGGTATAATACTCAGTGATTTTACTATTCTACATGTCATATTCTTTTACGGCTCCCATAGCCGTGAATTATACTAGAGGTAATAGGCAGGTAGACCTGACTTTGCACCAATAACATTTTAGTTAATTTTGATCGTAAACTCTACACCCATTTAGGTGAGGCTCTAGCTCGGCTAACTCCGATACTAAACGGCCGCTTACAGTTTATAAGCCCTAAGGGCCTCACAAACTCAGTACTGTGCTCGGCATTAAAGTTTAGAGAGGCGTAAAGGACTTTTTAGATGGAATTAACGAAATATCTTGTATATTCAAGAAATACACTGCGTGTTCTTAGCCGTACCTACAGTGATAAGGGCTAATGAGCTTATCGTTACAGCGGTTTGTAATAAACACTAAGGCGGGACTTTAGTGTGACCTTGAGGCTTAACCGCTTATACCTTTATAAGATTTGGCTATCTTAGGTTAAGGCACCGGGCACAGACCGCGGTTAGGATTTAGGGAACTCACGCTTTTCTTAAGATTTAAAGATTAAACGGTATGTAATTATTAAGCATATTTGTTGTATAATCTGTAAAATGACAACTATTTCAACGTTATTAATCAGTGATTTATAAGATGAATGTTTATAAGTGTTTACGTAAATCTTTTAACCGACTTAGATAGTAAAATATAAATGCCGCGGTAGTATAGCCCGGTCAAGCTCTACGCGCCGTAAGTATGCAGGCCTTTCGAGCCTGTGACCCGGGTTCAAATCCCGGCCGCGGCACTTCTTTTCCCTTAAATTGAAAGAGGGGTGATTTAGGTCGGAAACCATCTAGGAAAAACTGGAAACCATCTTAAACCCAGACTGGAAACTAATGATATGCCAATAATAGATATAGATAAGCTCACAAATGAACAGAAAATTCGATTATTTACATACGCAACTGAAGAAAAGGAAATAACGTATGAACAATTAGGAATTTCAAAAGCTACAAGGTGGCGATATAAGAAAGGGTTGAGGGAGATCCCGAAAGAGGTCCTAGAGAAAGTGCTGCAGTTTCTAGCCCCTGACGAAATTGCGAGAATAGAAGACGTTCTTCCTCATTCTAGCTGAAACAGGGTTAAGGATGGGGGAAGTTTATTCTCTAAGCGTCGAGCAAGTAGACTTGGAGAATGGTATAATTAAATTAATGAAAAATAGCGCCACAAAGAGGGCCTACATCTCATTTCTGCATAGGTATTCGAGAGTATACCTTTACATCTATGATTCTTGTTCCCGGCCCTAAGACTGTTGGTGGTGAGTATACTGATGATTCTATCATGGAGTATGCTAATATGTTGGATGTTGGTGATATTCTTTCTCTAAGTAAGAAGTATGTTTCTAGTGCCAGTAAGGCTGAGGTTACGCTAATATCAGCTCTGGGTTTATCAGCTGCTGTAGCTTCTGCAATTATTGCTATTGTTATCTGGTATGAGGATTGGGAGAGGACTTATGATGAGGCTAGGAAGTATGCTGATACTGCTAAGAACGTGATAGATAGGGTGAGGAATTACCTAAACTCAACACGCCAATATGATTTGTTAAGTTATGTTGATGAATGTGTTGCAGATTCAATTTCCCAACTCGGTAATGAGGCATTAAATGAAGACGAATTATATAACTACACAATAAGGCTGTGTAGCAGAACACAGAACAACCAGGTTTACTATTGGGCTGTAATATCAGATTAACTTACTTTCTGAGATTTTAAAGGACAAGATATTTTTTCCCACGGTTACGAACCCAAATTAGAGGCATGTGTTGCCTTCTAAACAAAGGTTTTCATGCAATTTGAAGGCTTATTTAAAGTGTAATCGAGTAGCAGTTTACGTCTTCTTAAACAGTTAGCATTTATTTGTGAAAGTGCTTAATTAAGGGAGGAAAATTGGTGATAATTCTATAGCAAAATATTAGTAGGAGAGTAGCTTTAACTGATTATATTTAACTTTTTATCTTAGAGTGTGTGGAGCATAAGGGTAGGTTGAAGGGTAAGAAGTTGATTATTGCTTGTGCTAGGAAGCTTGCTGTTATTACTTGGGCTGTGCTGTACTATAATAAACCGTTCAATGTTAACGAGTGATAAGAAGAGCCTTGTTTTTCATAAGTAGTATGGACTATGCTTGATTTTTGATGGAAAGGGTTTTTATACCGGAAGCTCTACACTCTAATTGATTATAGTTAACCTTTTTTTAACTCTTCTCAATTTTTATTGTGTATAGAGTCTTTAAAGATATTCTCTTAAATAGATTTTATTTGCCTCGTAGTATTAGGGCTATAATTATTATAACTCTTCTCAATTTACTATTACCAATAGAATATACACTCAATGGTTTGGGAATTGGAAACGTAAATGCTTTAGCCAGTTCGTCTTCTACTACTAACCTCACTACTGAGCCTATAAATTGTACTCTATCACTTTTCCACGTTATTTTACATTTTGACGTTTCGCAAGAATATATATCCTCATTTAGTACTAGTAATTATAGTGGTTATGTAATATCTAATGCTAATGGTTGGGTTGTTATGAATAATACTAATTATACTTTTACTTATTTCGGGAAAGCTTGTTATAATAATTACACATTTGACACTATTTCCTTAGTAAATACTACCCTTGATGGTGATATATTAGTTAAGATTACGTATAATATAACCTTAATTGATATTCCCGAACCGAATGGTATGGATAGTGTTGCTAAAATCACACGAACTTACATGAATATTAAGGGAATAGAACCGGAAGGAAAGACTACAACCACACAATTCTACTGGTTTAATTATACTAAAAGTGAAGTAGGTAATAACGAGTACAACATATCATTTAACGGTTATGTCGGGGGAATTAAAGCAACGGGTTACGTTGTAGAAGACCCTGGCGTAAACAGTATTACATTATTGAGTGGTTCAATGAATATAGTAGGAAATGATAATAATATTACTGCAATTATAAATGATAATGAAATCACGATATACTCAAATAATAGTAATGATCCAATGACAATAAACATAGACCCTATTCATTTTGTATGCTCCTATTCATGGGGCTATGTAGAAGGAATACTAGTTTTAAGCAATGTTTCAGAGACTTCTGCTACTGATATTGCTCAGACAATAGCTTCTTTAGCAACTCCAATAGGTGGACTTGCCGGTGGTATGATTGGTTTAGTTATAGGTATGTATATAACTTATAATGCTATACAATATAAATATCTTCTCGAGACATACAGCGAGAATGGAGTTGACACGTTATATCTACTGTATGCAACATCATTCGAGAAAGTTAATATACTATTCTGGAGTGGTTGTATTCCTGCTGGAAGCTATGGGGAGACTGGCGTGTATTATAATGGTGAGTATTATCCATTTACAAATAGCTTTACATTATTACTAGTTCCAAACTATAATTTTGGTTACTTCTTATATGAACAACCACACTCTTCAATAATTCCACCATCGCCTCCCTACTCACCACCATGGCATGGCTTCTGGTGATTAATGATGGACAAGTATTATGAGAAAATATTTAGAAGATATGGTTTGTTATTAGTAGTTGTATATTTTATAACTGATATCAGCTTTATTATTCTAATGAAGTTTCCAATTTTTATAATTATAATTATTACGGATATATTTACGGATATATTATTTACACATCGACTAATAATTAAATACAATGTCTATTTCCTTTCATTAATACCTTATATTATGATTGCTAATATTTCAGTAGTTTCAATATCTCAATTACCAACACTCATAGCTGGTTTAACTTATTTACTCATGATAGCAAGTTACATTCTTGCATCAGTCTATTTTATATCGAAATATAAACCGAAAATTCATAATCTAGACATTCAAAGTATTGTAGTGTTTGCCTTTGCACTATTATTCTACTTTTTGTCTTTACTACGCTTTTATGCTTTATGATTGGATGCCGGCCCAAACACTTTTCTTGACGCGTAACGCATTGCGGTGAGTAGTCCGTCTGCTGTGAGCTTCCCTCCAGAGGCTTCAAGCTCTTTTAGGTCTATTTCGACTGGAATTGCACCTAATGCTCTTGCTACTTGAGGTTTGACGTATTCGTTTTCTGGGTCCAAGCCGATTAAGGGCCAGTCCTGATGAATCTGATAGAACCTCCTCTGGATGACCTTATTAGTCATTAACTTCCCTGAGCCAGATTCTCCTAAAATTACAATATTGTAGTTAATCTTTGTGTAAGGATTATAGATTATCTTATTTCCAGTTCCGCTCACGCCCAGAAATATGCCATTTTCTTCAACTATCTCCTCACTACTGATGAAGGGGAAGAAAGGCTTTATCGAACCCGTATCGATAAACTTCTTCTCTATAGAGTTCATGAACGGTATAAATGAATCTCTGGAAGTGCATAAACTAAATACTCTCTATTGAGCTTGGGGCATCCCCCATTTTAGCTTTCAATAATGGTAAATATGTATCGTTTACCTTAACAAAAGGTATTTCAACTTGAGGCATTACCAACTCCTAACTTTTCACATACTTTATTGAAACCAAAATATCGTAAGTACCCTTCTTGTAACCCTTTTCCTCCATAATCCTATCTATCTCTTCTTCTGAATCAGCTTCAGCAGCTATCCTCCTATCATAGTTTATTGCATAATACTTCCTCACTACTTTAACGCTAGTTAGCATTAAATTGAATATAAACTTCCAAAGCTATAACTTTTTTACGTATTCTGTATTCTATGTTTTAGAATAAATAACTTTAAATTCAGGTTCTTTAGGCGTTAAAGACAGGGTTAAACACTGGAATGAGTTATAGACAAGCAGCAGATGCATCATTACAAGCAACGAATTTTAGTGCATTCTGGCAAGATATAGTACAAACCCCTTAAACTTTAAGTGAAAATATTTTTTATTCTATAACCATTTTTATGATTGTGAGTAAGAAAGAGAAAGAAACGCTTCATGCAAGTCCAGAATATTCGGATATGAACTTATATGAAAGGCTGTTATATGATAGCCGCTTTAAGGAGTTATCTAAATACTAGTATTATCAGAGAAAAATAGCGGAAAGAAATGAGGAGTGGTGGGTTAAAAACGCTGGAATGAGTCCTCCATCGTATTATAAACAACAAAAGAAGAAAACAATGAAATCGTCAAGGAAAGGCTCTGTAGTGTGGCCTATATTAAAAATAATGCTAATTTTCGGAGGGGTTTACTTCCTTTTATGGTTACTCGGCCAAATGATGCTTTTAATAAACACTGGGATTCCATGACTTTAATCGGGCTCAAATCTTGTTTTTATAACGATAAATATTCTATATGTGTCCCTAATCCCATCAATCTTAACTATCTTGCCATTTTTAACAAAAAGTATAAATTATCACCAATAAGGTCGATCTCTTTAACGTCTTTCTACAAAAAGTAAAGCTTCATCTTATTTCAAGTTATCCTCCACATACCGTTATTATCGAAAAGCATATTTAGGCATGAAATAGTAGCCTAAGATCGCTATTATGTCGAAAAGTACAAGTCTGTAGTTAAATAACGTAAGCAAAATCACTATAATTGTGAGGGCTAACATCGTTACATCTCTCTTTGTAGAGATGTAATTTAGGTTTTTTTATGAAGGGAATAATAATTGTTTAACCTATCAAGAAGACTCAATTTCTTGTCATGATCATTCTCCATTCTCGTCATGAAAATCTATCTATGTGATCCAAGATGTAAGGAGTACTTTTCTGACTTAGGCATTTCCGAAAAAGAGATTAAGCTTTTTGGATAGGCGATTTTACTATTTATTTAATTATTATTTCTAATGAAATAATATACGAAAATAGAAAGATTTTTAAATCTCTCTTCTATATCTTTTATCGTGGTTTGTGAGAAGTGGGAGATAAAGTTCATGATGAGGAAAGTTAAGGAAGCTAGAGATTTAGCTAGATTTGTTGCTAGAGAATTTTCTAATTTAGAATATTTGATGCTAATTGTTGATAAACTAGAATTGTTAAAAGAAGACCCTGTTAAGTACTCCAGAGAGAAGTTAGGAAAAGACATGTATGGTAATAATATGTTTTCAATAGAGGTTACTGGAGATATAAGGATACTTTACAGTATGGATACAAAAAATTGCATAGTTTTCATTTGGGAGATCGGGTCTCACAAGGACGTTTACGGTCGGGGTTAAGCTCGTAATAAGCTTCAATTAACATTTTCCTAAACTCTTCCAAATCTTCCTTACTCTCAATAACTAAATAACCCTCACCTTTCTCGTCCTTATCTTCAATTCTCATAAGTATATGTTTGTTAAGGACATTAAAAAAGGATATGCTGATTATTCTCATTGAATTTTGAAAAAAAAATATAAAGGCTTTTAGGATATGCACTAGTCGTCAAATTTTGTTGTGAGAAAAATTGAAATAACTCCTTCATTAACAGAGAAAAATAAGCAGACTAGAAAAAGATTAATATAAAGTAAGGAAGTTAGCTCGTCGAATGGTACGACAATTGGTTATTTATACCTTTTGTATATCCCTTCTCATGGAAATATTAAATTGCTGAACATAAGTAATAACAGGACTAATATATCGTTTAGTTATAATTACACGTTCTATATAGAGAATATTACCCTAAATTATAATGTTACAAAATCTGACTATTCTCTATTAATTTATAAGAGCAATGTGAATGCTAACTATACATTGAACTCTTCCTTTAACGGTAGATTATAGTTATTCAATTTTTAATTGGCTGGCTCTTTCCGTAGACCGCAAATTCATTATTCCGAAATTTAACTGTAGAAATTAAAAATTGAATAAAATAGCTTGTCTGATTATTTATTCGATAATAGTAATATAAAACGAAAAGTTATAATGCCTATCTATCTAGAATTAAGTTCATTTAATTATAAAGAGTCTGATAATATAAACCAGTTTATCAAATATAAGTGCAAATAACCTCGAAATCTTACTAAATTTGGGCTATGAGAGCCCTTAATGTACATTTCTAATGTGGGGTTTAATGGATAATATGACCTATACGTAGCCAATATAAAACATTATCTTGACTGTTAGGGCTTGTATATTTACTTTCATATGAAAATTTTGTTAATAAAGTAAATTATATTTATTACGCATTGGACGCTTTCTCCTACTACTTTTTAAGCTATCTCCCGATCTGGAATGGTCGCTTTTACCCTTTCTTCAGCTAGTATCGTAATTCTATTTATTCCTTTTTAACCCCGTAAATACCTCCTTTAACACCTCGTTAGCTGATGTTAGTAACTTATCTGAACCTAATGTACATAAGGTCGTAGGTTAAAAATAAGTATGGTGTTAAATAAGCAATAAGTAGCCAGTTATTGTTAACTCCGTTTTTTATGTTACAATACTAAAAGAAGGTAAATGGTGTATAGAGCCCTTATATCAAGGGAACTGGGCTTACTCTGAGATTTCATGCAGTGCGTTTCGGGAAAAACTCTGTCTGGATAGATAAACTAGGTCATTGTTTAGCTTTCCTCGCAAGTAGTATGGGTATCAAATAGAAGAGTAATGCAATTATTGTGAACGCTAATGCAAAAGCGAACATCATAGGCATTATTGAAGGGTTACCTGCACCGATCACTATTGGGACAGGGCCTAACATTATTACGCCTGCAAAACCGGTGTTAGTACTAGATATGTTAGTAGTGGAAACAGCACTAGCAATTATAAACAGTATCCCAATAAAAGTTAGACTCATTCCTACAATAAAAGCTTTCATATGATAGATTATATCAGTTGATTTTTTAACGGAATCTATGCACTTTTTAAGACCGAAAAGTTTATAAATGTTTCTATCGTCATACATTAAAGGGTTTTTAAATTTTTGTGTATCTGGTGGTGATTTAATGGTAGAAGAAAAGCAAGCTAACGCCCAGCCTTCTTCCTCGATCTGTCCACCCGATAAGATTATTTTTGACGAGGAAAGGGGAGAATATATTTGTACAGAGACTGGAGAGGTAATTGAGGAGAGGATTATTGACCAAGGTCCTGAATGGAGGGCATTCACTCCTGAAGAGAAAGAGAAGAGGAGTAGGGTGGGCGGTCCTCTTAACCAGACCATCCACGATATGGGTATTTCTACGGTCATAGATTGGAAGGATAAGGACGCAATGGGCAGGAGCCTCGACCCTAAGAGGAGGTTGGAAGTACTCAGGTGGAGGAAGTGGCAGATAAGGGCCAGGATACAGTCGTCTATCGATAGAAACCTGGCACAAGCTATGAATGAACTTGAGAGGATAGGGAACTTACTCAATTTGTCTAAGGCCGTAAAGGATGAGGCTGCTCTAATTTACAGGAAAGCTGTAGAGAAAGGCCTAGTTAGAGGTAGGTCAATAGAGAGCGTAGTAGCGGCCTCAATTTACGCCGCGTGTAGGAGGATGAAAATGGCGAGGACGTTAGACGAGATCGCGCAGTTTACAAAGGCTAATAGGAAGGAAGTAGCTAGGTGTTATAGGCTAATACTCAGGGAATTAGATATCGACGTCCCGGTCAGCGACCCCAAGGATTATGTGACGAGGATAGGGACTTTGCTTAACTTAAGCGGGGCTACAATGAGGACTGCGGCTGAAATAATAGAGAAGGCCAAGAACATGGGTCTCACTGCTGGTAAAGACCCTGCGGGATTAGCTGCTGCAGCAATTTATATCGCGGCTTTGTTAAACGACGAAAGGCGTACTCAGAAGGAGATAGCACAAGTAGCGGGGGTCACAGAAGTTACGGTAAGGAATAGGTATAAGGAGTTAACTCAGGAGTTAAAGATCCAGATACCCAGCCAGTAGTATCTCATACTTTTTTACTTTTTCCCCATCTTTCCTTATTTTTTAATAAATTTTATGCGGTTCGACAACTCAATTTTTATTTTATGTTTTCTACTTAAATATTGTGGAATGTATTAGTGTTCGAGATTTAGTCAAAAGGTACGGGGACACTATAGCGTTAAACGGAGTTTCGTTTAAGATAATGTGCGGCGAAAAGTGGGCCCTTTTAGGTCCAAACGGTGCCGGAAAGAGTACGACACTGAAGATACTTGCAGGCTTGATAAAACCTGACGCTGGTGAAGTTAAGATAAAGGGTGATGATCCTACTTCCCTTTCTTCTAAGAGGCGTATAGGATACTTACCTGAGGACGCAGACCCTTTTCCTGCCTTGTCTGTAGAGGATAATTTGAGGTTCATGATGGTGTTAAGGGGTATCAAGGACGAGAAAAGGCTGGAATATTTGATTGAAGTTTTAGAGTTGGACAAATTCAGGAAATATAAAGCAGCTGAGCTTTCTAGAGGGAATAAGCAAAAATTGGCTATTGCTATGACTATTCTCCATTCTCCAGAGATTTTACTCCTTGATGAACCATTAAACTACCTCGACATCCCTACACAGGACCTTGTAATCGACCTTTTTCAGTCTTTAAGGGACTCTACTTTTATTGTCTCTACGCATATAATGTCTGTGGCAAACAAGTTAACTGATAAGGCTATGGTGCTTTCTAACGGGGCTCTAAAATGGATGGGAGACTTTGAAGAACTGAAAGGGATGGGAGAGTCTATTGAAAAAGTTGTTGCAAAGCTTATAAAGGGGGGCTAAATTGCTTTTACTACTTTTATTGTGGGTTTTCTAACCATGAATATTACTTTATACCCACAATAAGGGCACCTTACACCTGGTAGTGCCTTAAGCTGTGTATCATCAAATTCTTTCCAACATTTACCGCACCTATACCTTGCCATCTTTAACATATCTTAAATCCGTAAATATAAACCTAACTGTTAACAGAAAAGTTGAAAAAGCCGTATTAAAAATAAAGTTTCTGAGAATGTCTGATCTCTGTGGCGGATTACCCCCAGATATATGTGAGCAGTTAAATAGAGAAGAACAATTTATTAAAATAAAAGTTGAAAAAAGAAGGTATGGGAAAGAAGTAACGATAATAGAAGGGTTAAATGGGACTGATGCGGATCTCAAGAAGATAGCTTCTGAACTTAAGTCAAAATTAGCGGCTGGAGGAACGGTAAAAAATGGGAAAATAGAATTACAAGGGGATCATAGGGATAGGGTAAAGGAAATACTTACTAAGATGGGGTATCCGGAATCAAACATATTAATTATAGAGTAAGGGAGAAAGAAGAGGAGGAAAGAAAGTATAGAATAAAAATAATAGAGGTGGTATTCATACTTATATAGTTCTTTGCTTGGATATATTTACATAACTTATTTTACAACATTAATATATTTCATATAAGAATTTAATTTCGTGGTTTCTTGTCCTTAGTTAAAAGAAGAAAAAGTATGTTATGGTGGCTTTACATCTATTGCTGCTACTGGGCATACGTTTACGCAAGCCATGCAGAATATACAAGCTTGTTCATTAACGGGGTCTGCTTTTTTCTCCGATGCTGGGTGCCCTGGCGTGTCTAGCCATTGGAATACGTTTACGGGACAAGCATTTATACACGAACCGTCTGCTATACACAAGTCAAAATCTACTCCTACTATTGTCCCGTGAATTCCCAGTACTTTAGGTGGTTCGACAGGCCCGTATACTTTATGCCCACTATGTTCTTCTACGACTTGCCTACTCGTTCTGTAATTCGGATCTATACCCATTCTAATCCCCGATTACTAATTGTAATTAGTTTAAAATATTTTAAACCCCTAAATATTTCGGGATGCTACTCCACGTCCAACTACAAACGCCTATAGAAGAATGGGCGAGAAACTTAGTTTATTGTAAGAGTTCTTTTAGCGTTCTTGATATAAAATTAGATAATGAAGAGGTTAAGTTATTTATTGAATTAAAAGGGACTTTTCCTCAGGAATTTCAAAATTTATTTACCAAAGTAGATAAAGATGTATATTTAGGGACACTAAGGGTAAAATCTGAAATTGGTAAAATTTTATCTAAATATACTATTATTCAAGGTTATGGGATACACGATTCGTTGGTCTGGGTGCTAGTCCTGGAAGGGTATCAGGAGTTAAGAAAATTACTAAGAGAGTTCATAGATTCTAGGATCGATGTCAAAGTCTTAAAAGTAGTTAAAGCTAAGTCTAAGAGTGTTATAACTGCTAGGCAAGAGCAGATTGTGAGGATCGCTCTAGAAGCTGGTTACTACGATTATCCGCGTAAAGTAACGCTCAAGAAACTCGCTGAGAAATTAAACGTGAGTCTTTCTACCCTCGATGAGATCCTCAGGAGGGCTGAAAAAAATATAATTGAGACATATCTAAGGGAGAAGGGACTATGAGGCATGGCGGGACTAGATGGGGAAGGGGAGGTCCTGAAAACATAATTGACTTTAGTGTTAACCTCAACCCATTGGGAGTCCCTGATTTTATAAGAGAACTAATAGAGGAAGCTGTAAGGAAAGAGGTCTATACTTACTATCCCCCCGTTGATGATTATCGAAATATTAAGGAGCTAGTTGCGGAGATTTACGGTGTGGATCCGGAGCTGGTAGGAGTCTTTAACGGTTCTTCGGAAGCTATTTCTCTGCTCCCAGCCTGCTCAGTGCCTGAGCCAAATTTTTCTGAGTATAAGAGGTTAAAGAGTTATTTCGCTAAAGAATTAGAAGACCGCTTTGAGTACCATCTACCTCTAGATGAAATGTGTGTGGTCACCAGTAACCCGGTGAACCCTACGGGTAGCGCAATAAAGGAGGAGGAAATAATCGAGTACCTGCAAAGGGGTAATAGGTTATTCCTAGACGAATCTTTTATAGACTTAAGTACATTAGAAAACAATTTCAAACTTGCAGAAGAATTTAAGAATTTAACTGTAATTTCATCCTTTACTAAGTCCCTATCAGTCCCAGGTTTGAGATTAGGTTTTAGTATAGGGTATTTGTCACGAGATCTCGAGAAGAGAGCTCCACCATGGAGGATAAATAGTATTTCATACTATGTATTTTCGAATATAGACTCAAGGGAATTGAAGAAATTTCTATCCTTATCACGTTCTTATGTAAAGAGCCTTATAGATTCGTTTTCTTCTCCCTTTAGGTGGTATAGGACTACTACTAGTTTTGTATTAGTTGAATTTCCAATTGAAACTTCTATTCTTAACCTCAGGTTGAGGTCACTTGGGTACCAGATTAGAGAGCCAGAAGGTTTTATAGGGCTTAGGAAGACCCACGGTAGAGTCGCAATTAATAACAGTACTCCATATTTGTTAAGACTTATTTCAGAAGTTCTAAATAGTGAAAAGTTTTATAAATAGTAATGTAAGATTTAAACATGTGCTTGAAAAAATCATAAAATATTCCATTGTGGGTGGCATAGGGACAATCGTTAACGAGGGTATACTTTTAGCACTTAAACCTGTACTACCAATAGCGTTATCTCTTGCTCTGGCTATAGAAGTCTCAATACTCTCTAATTTTCTACTTAACGATATATGGACGTTCAGAAGAGAAAGAGTAGGCACGTTTATAGGAAGGATGTTGAAGTTCCACTTTTCATCTATAATAGGTGGTGCGGTACAGTATGCCGTAGTGATAGCTTTAGTTATATTGTTTGTCCATTATGCTAGTTTTACTTCTTTGCTCTTTCTATTATTTTTCTCGTCAGTACATTTGTCCTCATTTTATCTTGCTGTAATGAACTTTATAGGGATAATAGCAGGTTTCGGAGTTAGGTTTATATTGAGTATAAAATATGTTTGGGCTTAAGGTTTCACTGTGTAGTATATCCTTTTTCTGTTCTTTCCCTTATTTTCTACCTTCAATAACGATATTTCCCCGATTTCTGAGGTATTTTTAACGTGAGGGCCGCCATCGGCTTGGATATCGATTCCTTCTATTTCTACTATCCTCCATACTTCAAGGTCTGGCGGCATTCGTTCGGCTAATTTTACCACCCCCGGGATTTTCAGGGCTTCATCTCTCCTCAGAAAATATACTTTAACGGGAATCGACTGTTTAGCTATCTCATTAGCTTCCTCAACTATTTTTTGAAGTATTTCTTTACTCTCTATAGGGAAATCGTCCTTAGCGTAATCTGGTGAGATGTTCCCTCCGGTTATTTTTGCACCGTATTTTGTATATGCAATAGAAGCTATGATATGTGAGGCAGTGTGAAGTCGCATCATTCTGTACCTCCTAGCCCAGTCTATTTCCCCTTTTATTTTCACGTTTGTTTTAAAAAATTGATAATCACTGAGTTTGTGGTATATTTCCCCATTTATCTCTTTCACTTCTAAAATTTCGTATTTATTTCCATTTATTTGGATAAATCCTTTGTCTGGCTCTAACCCTCCACCACCTGGATAAAATGCTGTCCTATCAAGGACTATCCCTTCTTGGGTTATGTCTACTACTGTTGCGTCAAACTCCCTAATGTACGAGTCGAAGAGGTATAACTTTTTGTTTAATGGGCTTGAAGGAGGAAAAATTTCACTCATAAGTCCTCACTTTTTTTAAGGAGACTATATACGTCCCGTAGTAAGTTTCATATTTAATACTTTCAGGCTCAACATATGTGGGCAGTGATATTATTTTAATCACGCTGTTTGTCTCTTTATCATAAACATAAAGCTGCCTTTTATTGGCTTTTACTAGGAGCTTATTACTATCCCTTCCCCTTAAGTCTATTATTACTGTAAGTTGGTCTTTTCCAAGTAATATGTCTACTTCTGGGTCATCATCAATAACTGTAGGCAACACCTATCCCAACAGATCTTATTTACTTAAACCCTATTAAAGGCATATTATTTAGTCAACCCCTTTATAAATCTTTCGTTGCTAATATATTAATTGCCCATGTTGGGTAAAGAGTTCCAAAAAATGTGGAATGGCAATGAGAAGCAAAAGATCCCCAAGAGCAAGGACCCCTTGAAGATGAGGTTAATACAAGCACAGTATAGAGTTAGGTCTATGATAAGTAGGCTTGACGCTTATGTTGCTAGGATGCAGGAGAGGGATAGGACGTTATTCGAAAGGGTAGTAGAGGCTCAGATGTCAAAAGACTACACGAGGGCAGCGATGTATGCAAATGAGGTCGCAGAAATAAGGAAAATTACTAAACAGCTACTTACTACGCAGATAGCCTTAGAGCAAGTCTCTTTGAGACTGGAGACCGTGACTGAGTTAGGAGATGTGTACGTTAACTTGATACCAGTAATGGGAGTAATTAACGAGTTAAAGGGGACCTTAAAAGGAGTAATGCCTGAACTATCCATAGAACTCTCAGAGTTAGGTGACGGTCTACAAGAAGTAGTAATTGAGGCGGGTGAATTTGGCGGAGTGAGTAATGCTGGAGTAGCTTCTTCGCCAGAGGCAAGAAAGATATTGGACGAGGCAGCGATGGTAGCAGAGCAGAGAATGAAGGAACAATTCCCAGAGTTACCTGCTTCAGGTATTGTCCAGAACCAGAAGACATAAAGTTGATAGTTTATCCGTCCCTTTTAATTTAATCCTTTTTATATTAATCTAAACCCTATTTATTTATGGCACAAGACTTTAACGTGACTCCTTGGGAGGTCAAGGGGAAAGTCGATTATGACAAGTTAATCGTCCAGTTTGGCACTCAGAAACTAACTGAGGAATTGAAAGAAAAGACAAGGAGGCTGATAAACGACGAACTGCATGTAATGCTGAGGCGCAACGTGTTTTTTTCCCACAGAGATTACGACCTAATTTTAAAAGATTATGAGGAGGGGAAAGGGTTTTTCCTCTACACTGGTAGAGCGCCTTCTTTAGGTATGCACATTGGTCACTTAATTCCCTTTATATTTACTAAGTGGTTACAAGATAAATTCAAGGTTAACGTGTATATAGAGTTGACTGATGACGAAAAGTTTATGAGGAATTTAGATTATTCATTAGACCAAACTAGGCAGTGGGCTTACGACAATATCCTCGATATTATTGCTGTAGGTTTTGACCCAGATAAGACGTTTATATTTCAGGACACTGAATACATTAAAAACATGTACCCTGTTGCAATAAAAATAGCTAAAAAATTGACTTTTAATGAAGTAAGGGCTACTTTCGGTCTAGATACTTCATCGAACATAGGGATTATCTTTTATCCTGCATTACAGATTGCCCCAACAATGTTTGAGCATAAGAGGTGTTTGATCCCAGCTGGTATTGACCAAGACCCGTACTGGAGATTACAGAGGGATATAGCAGAAAGCCTGGGCTATTATAAAGCAGCTCAAATTCACAGTAAGTTTCTACCCCCTTTGACCGGGCCTGAGGGTAAAATGAGTTCTTCTCAGCCTGAATCTGCGATTTATTTAACAGATGGCCCTGAGACTGTTAAGAATAAAATTATGAAGTATGCTTTTTCAGGAGGCCAACCCACTATCGAGCTTCACAGAAAGTACGGTGGGAACCCGGATATTGACGTCTCTTTTCAGTGGCTGTATATGTTCTTTGAGCCTGATGACAGTAAGATAAAGAAGATTGAGGAGGAGTATAGGAGTGGTAAGATGCTTACCGGAGAGTTAAAGTCGATATTGGTAGAGAAATTAAATGACTTCCTTATAGAACATAGAAATAAAAGGGAGGAAGCTAAAAAGTTAGTGAATACGTTCAAGTACGAGGGAGAGCTAGCTAGAGAGATGTGGAAGAAGATTCATGAATAGATTTATATAATCCCATCTTTTTTAAGTGGTAGACCACTAGGTTAGTAGATTTTCCTAACTGTTTTGCAATTTTATATATAGACTCGCCTCTCTTATACATTTCTTCGATCATTTTTATTTCGTCACTATTTAGTTTCCTGACCCTCCTTCCTAAATTATGTCTCTGCAATATTCTTAGGACTGTTGATTCACTTACATGGAGTTCTTTACTGATAGCCCTAGCACTCTTACCTTGTTTTGCAAACTCTATAATTTTACTCTCATCAACCTTATTGTTCCTGAGTTTTACTCCAGACTTAATTAAGACATTTCTAACTTTCCCGTAGCTTAACCCTGTAAGAGAGGATATATTTCTTATAGAGTAACCTTGTTCATAAAGCAACTTGATTTTTTCTTCTATTTCACTTTGCATAATGATTAGACCAATACCACTTAAAATAAACTTTTTCCAGATTTATCGTGTGTTAACTAGGTAGAGAAAACTGTAGGGGTTAAAAAAGAAGTGAACCCTTATAACAAATTATTTTTGCCCGTAATCGCTTTAAGTTTAAAGGGTCTTGATAAATAGTTAGTTTGATGGACACCCTTTACATCGTATTAATAGGAACCTTGATGGGTCTATCAATAGCTGCTCCTCCAGGTCCTATAAATGCTATGATGGCACACGAGTCGTTAGAATCCCCACTACATGGTACAAGCGTAGGGGCAGGGGCTATGACGGCTGATTTTATCTTTTTCTTGCTGACTTTTTTCTTTAAATCTTTAATTCCTTCAAAATACCTCTTTATCTTTTACTTAGTAGGGGGAGTTTATATGTTATATCTTGCGTATGGGGTTTGGAAAGCTAAGGTTATGAATGTCACTGTAAAAGGTAGTTACATAAAAGGTTTAACTACGGCCATAGTTAACCCTTACCAAATAGGTTGGTGGTTGACTTTCGGAATTTCAATGCTAGACCAGTTTTCCGTATATATAGCTCCTGGCTTCTTTCTCGGGATTTTAATATGGATTTTCTTATTCCCTGCAGTAATTAGTAGATTCGGTAAAAATTACGTGCTGTACGTTAAGCTTTTCTCCCTTATTGTGTTAGTATTCTTTGGAGTATATTTCCTTTATCAAGGTGCCTTATATGCAATCAAAGTCTGAAATAAGGGAAAGGATATGGAGTTTAATGGAAGAAAGGAATATAGCCGCATTCCCGAGGCCGGTTTTTGGCAGAATACCTAATTTTAAAGGGGCAGAAAAGGCCGCAGAGAATTTATCTAGGACTGATGAGTTTAAGGAGGCAAAATTCGTAAAAATTAACCCTGATTCTCCCCAGAGGCCCCTTAGGGAGCTTGCATTAAGGGCAGGGAAAATTGTTTTAGTCCCGACACCAAGGCTTAGAGGAGATTTTTATCTATTAGACCCTGCTAAGATAGGGAATTTTAAGGCAGCGTCTAAAATTTCTGGCTTCCCAAAGTACGGTGAAGTAGCAGATATCTATAGTATCCCTAAAATAGATATGGTAGTAGTAGGGAGCGTGGCAGTTACTTTAACGGGAGATAGAGTAGGGAAGGGTGAGGGGTATAGTGAACTGGAATTCGCTATTCTGAGAGAACTGGGTAAAGTCGACGAGTATACGCCGGTCGTTACTACTGTTCATGACATCCAAATAGTAGATGAAATACCAGTTGAACCATATGATGTCCCCTTAGATTTAATTGCTACTCCTACTACGGTAATAAGGGTTAAAAGGTTAAGAAAGAAACCGGAAGGACTTCTCTTAAATTATTTATCTAAAGAAAAGATTAACGAGACGCCTTTTTTAAAGAAATATCTAAGTCAGAGAAATACTAATAACAGCTTTTAGTTCTCTGCATAAATCCTCAGCTTTTTTCGCTAATTTTTCCTTAAGTTCTTCTCTTCTTACGTTGTAAATATACTTAGGTCTTCCACCTCTGCTGTTTCCTCCTTTTTCTTTTTCTATTAATCCAGCATCCGCAAGTTTCTTTAAGACTAAGCTAGTCCTACTTTTACTTATCCCCAGTTCAGCAGATATAGTGTCTACGTCTTTACCTCCCTTGCTCTCAAGGATTTTTAAGAATGCATCAATTTCGGCCTCCGATAGACCGTAAGCTACAGCGAGGAATCTTTTGAAAATCGTAATTTTTTCATTAATTTCAATACTCATTTTTTCACACCTTTCATCTTTTATATTTAATATTCATTTTTTTAAACTTAACTACTATTTTAGCTTTACACTTATTATTTTTAAATTATTGTATAATCCGGTAGTATGAATAAGGAGGAATTGAAGGCAGTAATACTTCAGGTATTGAAAGATAATAAAAATGAGGGCTTGACATCAACTCAAATTAGAAATATTTTAATCGACAAAGGAGTAGAGTTCAATATGATTGAATTTAGAGAAGTGCTTGCTGACCTAACTAGGGAAGGTAAGGTGAAAAAAATACCAGACTATCAATCAAAGAAGTTTAAGTTTTTCTATGAAGGCTGATCACTGCTGTTTTGTTCTACCACGTGAATTACTTTTTCAGCTATGTTCATGAACTCCTTTGATGCGGGGTCGTCAGGGTATTTTAGGAAGAAGGGTTCACCTAAGTCATTAGCTTGTGCTACCACCGGGTCTAAAGGTATTTGCCCTAATAATGGTACACCCATTTCCTCAGCCATTTTCTTTCCTTTTCCTTCTCCGAATATGTAATAAGGTTTGTTATCGCTAGGACACAGGAAGTAGCTCATATTCTCTACTACACCTAAGATTTTCGCGTTTATGGTCTTTGCGAATGTAATTGACCTCTTAACCGCTAGTGTGGATACTTCAGAGGGTATGGTAACTATTATCATCCCGGTGAGGTTCGGGACTAATTGGGCAACTGATAAAGCCTCATCTCCGGTGCCAGGTGGCATGTCTATAATGAGGTAATCAAGCTCTCCCCACTTAACATCTCCTAAAAACTGTTTAATTGCCGTATGTTTAATAGCTCCTCTCCATACTACTGGTGTATCATCTCTAGGTAGGAGGAAATCTATTGAAACAACTTTTATACCGAAAGGTCCAACGACTGGGTTTATATCTCCTTTATCATCAGCAGTAAGGTATTGTCCTCTTACTCCCAACATCTTTGGGACTGAGGGACCGTGAAAGTCGACATCAACTATTCCTACGCTTCTTCCTGCAGCAGCTAACGCCATTGCAAGATTAGATGAAACGAATGACTTACCTACTCCTCCCTTTCCGCTTAATACCGCTATTTTATACTTAACTGTTTTCATTTTCATCTGTATTTTCAGGTCAGCAGCTTGAGGAGCCTGTGGTGCCGTTTTTCTCAAGTCTCTCGGCTGTCTACTAGGTTGTGGAGAAGAGATCCTGAACGGGTTATTTCCGCTACTCAAATCCTATTCACTAGTTTCATAATCTTCGTTTTTGCTAATAACCTTATCTAATTCAAAGAGTAATAACTGTACTTTTTCATCTCCTAACCAGTCGATTTTCTCACACATTTCTTTTTCAATTTTATCAAGAATTTCGTCCAAACTTTTATTAGAAGTGTCTATCTCACATACTTTGCTAAAACTTTCACTAGCCTCTCTACTTACAATACCTAATATTTCAGCCTCAACGTTTTCAGCTACTTTTAACTCGTTCCAACCCCTTTTTTTGAGCTCTTCGTAGAGTATTAATGGGTTCCTACGAAGGACTATAACTTTGTCAGCCCTAGTAACCAAGGCTGGATAAATTGTCTCTATTACTAAATCTTTTTCTTTCAGGAGAAGTTGGTTCACAAGCAGTTCTGTTTTCTCTTCATCAATAATGTAGGTCTCTCTTTTCTCATCGAATTCAGAATACGCTTTATTTTGGATTAAAAAAGAAGAAAGGTGGATTAACTTAATATTAAGTTTTTTGGCGAGGGCGTTAGCTACTGTGGATTTACCTACACCCGGTGTACCTGAAACTACTATGATCAACAAGGAAAAATATTTCACCAGAAGGCTAAAATTGTTTCTACTACATAAAGCGTTATAGATATGCCTATTAAGAGCAGTTTTATATCCCTATCTCCGCTTCCTTTCCATATCTCATATATCCCGTAAGGGAACATGGCAAGTCCAATGAAGAATAATATTAATTCTATTATATTCACGTAATAGATCTTTGTTCATGTCTCAGTTTAAAAAGTAATAGAGAAAGTAATAACCCTGAGAGCGTGCCCCCTATATGCGCTAGTATATTAACTTGAAGAAAAGGGAAGAAGTCGCTTAATAATAGTGCTGCAACTAAGAGGATAATTCCTCCTTTTTCTCTTTCTTTCATGAACTCATAAAGTGCATAGAAAGCTAGTATTCCAAATATCCCCCCTGATGCTCCAGCCGAAGGTAAGCCATTAGGGTATATTAGTAGGTATAAGATGTTTCCAAATATACCGGTTAGGAAGAATATCAGTAATTCTATTTTCCCTTCTTTAGACCTAAAGAGGTAGTAGATTAGATATAGCGCTATTTCATTAAACGAGAAATCTATTACACTTGGTGTTACCAAAATTGAGGTGACTAGTTCCCAGTAAAAGTGGTATTCTATTATTAGTTCGTTATATTGGATAAGAAAGACCAGATAGAAAGGGTTCAGGAAATACAGTATTTGCCCTATAGCGTATCCAATACCTACCAAGATCATTATTGTTATTGTAGCTGGTAGGGAGAGCTTTCCATCCATTTAACCACTCCTGCATAAAACAGGTTACACGAACAAGAACGTCAACACGAACGATATCAGCACTCCAGCTATCCATACGGTCTTGTTCCACCTAAATACTTTAAAACCGTCTAGGGGTGGTATTGGGATTAAGTTAAAGAACGCTACGTAAGCGTTAAAAGCAAATATCTGGGATAGAATAGTTTCAACTATCGAATCATTATGTATAAAACCGAGGCTTATTAAAGCTAAAAAGGCTATTATCAAATTTGTTAGCGGTCCGAAAAAGGCTGTTTTTCCTTCAAGTTCTTGGCCCATATACCCAAACCTGCAAAATATCGCGGTGAAACCTGATACGAAGATCAGGATTCCTATATGAAGGATACTGCTCAACAAGTTTACAAGTAGCGTTACAGTAAATCCCTTAAAACTTAATACGAACCTTGAGTTACAGCCATAACTACGTGCACTCTGTCTGTGTGCTATCTCATGTGGGACTATTGCAGTTGTCGCTGTCAGAACCGAGATACCGAAATATAAGGGGTTCAGTGAGAGAAATGCTACAGCTAGGGAGAGAATAGCTAAGACGAAAGATAGTGCTTCATTTAGGTCTCTAAATCTCAGTTCAAGATCGTTAATAAAGCTCAAGAGTCATCTTTCAAACTAGTCTCAGCCGTAGCTAAAAACTTTATTGAATCTTTAAATTTGCTGAATATTCGAAATTAGGCGATTCTATACGCCAGATCAAACCTCTTTTCTTATCGTCCATCGATATCATTCTTTCTCTGACAATCCCCTCAAAGCTGACATTAGATAACTTCTTGAAGGCGTTAAATGCTTCAAAGACGGCAAACTTGTACGGGTACGGCATATTTATTTTTACACAGTTTATACTTAGCATGTTCTTCATAGTAGTCAACATAGCTGTGTCGAAGAACTCTGGTTTACTGAAAGTCACTTGCGCGGTATCACCGTAGTTAATTATAGTTACGAAGGTATGTATCTCATCGTTTCCTTTTAGGATCCAAAGCTCAAAAATTGTACCTAAATTACACGGTTCTATCATTCGATGCTCTCCGCTCGTGTAGGAAGTGGAATAAGGTGTTTTTTCTTCTACGAATTCAGACAGAGAATTTACAAAAGCCTTCGGCTTTACACCTACTTTTCTTAACTCTTCTATCACGTGACGGGTTAACCCTATAACGTTGTTATCTTCCGATAGAAACTTAGCGTCACCTTCAATTTTATTTATGTATGCTTCATATTTCACAATATTTTTTATTTTGAGTTTCCGTTTAAATACTTTGCATATAATTCAGCTTCAATATTCATATTTTTTATTAATATAAGTTGGACTAGTTCCTTATCTTTTTCATTTACTTCTGATGTTTTTATTATTTGCTCTACCTCTTCTAATATTTTAACCACTTCACTTAGATCAGGCATGAAAAGAAATAAGCAACAACATCTACTTAAATAATTTGAAAATTACAACTAGTATTACTAACACCTAATTAATTTTCGGTTATCTCCCTGTAAGCTCTTCCAATTTCTATAACTTTTTTTACTACCTCTATTGGGTCTTTCCCGAATACATAAGTGTTTGCCTCTATTCCCTTTCCGCCCAGGTGTACCACACAGTCAAGTTCTGGGCTATAAACTCTCAATATGTCGTTGACGATTTCGTCGTCAGAAACTATTGAGTCTTTAGGTCCTATGTAAGCTACTTTTAAACCCATTTTTTTTATTGCTTTGTCTACCTTATCATCGAATTTTATATTCATCACCGACCTAATCTCACTGTTCCTTATCATCACATTTAGTAAGATTTTAGACAAGTGCTTGCTTGCCCCCCACATAGGTCTAGAAGCAGGAGTAGGTAAGCCCATCACTTTAGTTATCCTCCCTGCTACGGCAATAATATCGTTCTCACTTTTCGCGTTTTGCCTAGCGTAAGCCAAGTTACTCAAGACTTCAGGTATAAGGGGTGTCACGAGTGTATTCTGAACCATAGATAATGCTATTTCCATCTGGTCTTCTTCTTTTGTCCTATATAGGTTTTTACAAATTTCACAGTCTTGAGGTATATACTTATCCTTCTCTTTATGATATTTGCAAAGTTTTAGTTCACTTAGTTCCTTTAAGCCGAAATCGGTCAGGTAATACATAGCTCCTTTTACATCGTTATTAGTTAAGAGGTCTACGAGAGTATTCAATAAAGACGCGACTTCTTCGCTAGAGATCCCCATTTCGTTTAGCTTTTCAATCCCTTTACTTTCATCTTCATCCAAGTACTGTTTTACAGCGGGTTGGGTAACACCTAATAGTCCCGATATTTTGCTCTGGCTCATACCATATTCTCTAAGTTTTTTAGCTAGTAACATCCTAATTGTAGGAGTGAGCTCGTCAGTGATCAATGATAATGGTGTTTTGACCACGGTTATCACATTACCAGGAATACAAAATAAACAGTATAGTTTTAAAGCAATAGATGGTAGTTTCCACGAGCTAAAGACTAGAGAAGGTGATTCAGGTTATATAACGCTTGGAATAGTAAAAGGAAAAATACTAGACTCAGCGTTTGTCATAGACGAAATAAACTACGATGAAGCTATCTGCGTGAAATGTAGCCCTGAGGAAGCAATGAGGGAAATGGAGTACGAAGAAGCCAGAAAGAGCAGGAACGAAGTCGATATTATACTCATGGACAGGAAGTTAAGTTATGACAACCTAGACGTACCGGATAACGTCATTGCGATAGTAAAAGACCCCTCAGTAGTAAATGTCAATGTAGATAAAGAAGAACCTTGGTTGATAGAAGCTTATAGTAAGGGTAAGATCAGGGGCGCTTATTTCAAACTTGTCAATATCTCGTGGGTTTTTCTGGTAGAGACTCCTAGTAACTTACCGTGGAGTGAAATATTATATATCCTTTATGTGCTCGGGACGGAACCCATACCTGAAGCGTTAGGATATAATTATCCCCTATATCTTGCTGATAAAGTTGCTAAGTATTACCGAGATAAAGGAAGTAGAATATTAAACTTTTTGAACAAAAACCCTAGTTATAGGGCTTTTCGCAGCCTAATGGAAAGGAATAGAAGGGGGTAGGTGAGTATTATTTTCTCTGAGGTAGAGGGAAGGTTAAGAGAAATTAAATCATTCACAAGGCCCACGGCTGACGGTAGGGGTTCAGTAACTTTTAGAGTTTTTATTATCGAGATGCCCTTTTCACGTGATAGTCCAATAGATGCTGGAAAACTTTTGGCAGTAGAGACAATAAAGAGAGGTTATTACTTACTTTTAGAGGTTACTGATTATTTTCCCCAACATTACGGTATGGTAAGCCTAGATGGCACGGTACCTCCAGAGTTAAGAGAGGAGATAATGAAGAGAGTAGAAGAAAAATGGGAGAGTAAGGAAGCATGGATAGAAGTTTTTGCATCACCAGTAGGGTACGTAATGAAAGTTGATGGGGACATAGAATTCAGACGCGGATATATCCCCCCTTTACTTGGGTCAAAAGTTAAGCTCTTTACCCAAGAGACGTTTGAGAGGTTTGTATTCTATGAAAATGGGGTGAGTATCGGAAAACTAATTAACGAAAATGTCGAACTCAAGCTTAATATAGAAAAAGCTATAAAATATCATATAGGAGTTTTTGCCTATACAGGTTCTGGGAAATCAAATTTAACTTCTGTTTTGATAAGAAAGGCCTTGAGTAGTATAAAAGACCTTAAGGTCATTATCGTTGATGTATCCATGGAGTACGGTATATTACTTTTAGACCAACTCCTAGCCTACGAATCACGTCTGATAACTCTCGACAGACTGCCTAATAACCAAGTTGATGCTGGGAAAAGGCTCCTAAGGACTCATGTAATCCCTGAAGAGCTCATGGATCAACGGGAACAGCTTAAGACTGCTTTCGAAAAACTGTTTAGTCAAGGTAAATTGCGGAGATTATACATACCTCCTCAAGGGGTCACTTTCTTGACCTATGGAATGCTGATCGAGATGGTGAGGAGCCAGGCTGAGGACAAATACGTTGCTACAGCTCAGAAGCCATTTTTCTTGATGCTGCTTCACGAACTTGATAGACTTATGCGAGAGAATAAACTGAGTAAAGATGATATTGTTGACGAAAACGTAATTTCCTCCCTAAACGAAATAGAGATGAAAGCTAGAGAGTCTGGTGTAAAGGAAAATGCTACTATTTTCTCTTTTATTTCAGCAATTAAGTCGTATATCGAGCTAAAACCGGTTGAAAGTGATGAATATGATGTTGAAAACCTAGCAATTGAACTGCTTGACCAAGACCCTTTGTCACCCAGACTTTTTATTGTAGAAACTCCTAATATGGACGACGCAAGGCTTGTAGTTTCTCTCCTCATTGATCAAGTATTCCTTAGGAGGAAAAGGTCTTTCTCTTCATCACCCGTAATTTTGTTCGTACTAGATGAGGCACAAGAATTTATACCATTCGAGTCTAGGCAGAAAGACTACAGTGAGTACTCTTCACTCGCTGTAGAAAAGTTATTAAGACACGGAAGAAAGTATCACCTCCATGCCCTAATTAGTACGCAAAGATTAGCGTATCTAAACACGAACGTCCTGCAACAAATCCATACGTATTTCGTGAGCACACTCCCGAGGCCTTATGACAGACAGTTAATAGCGGAGACTTTCGGGATCTCAGATTCACTTATAGACAGGACTTTAAACTTTGATATAGGGCAATGGCTGCTTGTTAGTTTTAAAGCAGCCTTAAAGGAAGATATACCTATAATGTTTTATGCGGATAATAATATAAACGAGCTTAGGGAAAATTTATCTAAGGTACTCCGGTGAGTGAAAAGGAAGAAGTATTTAACTACTTTTCTCGGCTTATCAATTCTAAAGAACTCCTTGACGCGTTTAAAAGAGTAGACAGAATTAAATTTATCCCCGAACCGTTTAAGTCCTTAGCTTACTCTAAAGACTATTTAGATAAAGCAATACCAATAACGAAAAATTACAACACTACCGCACTATCTCTAGGTATAATGATGTTAGACCTCCTGCAATTAAGGAGCGGGGATAAAGTCTTGGAGATAGGGACTGGGAGTGGTTACTACACCGCATTGATAGCTGAGGTCGTGGGTGGTGAAAATGTCTATTCCATGGAATATGATATTGAAGCTTATTCGTTAGCTAGGGCAAACCTTTCAGGATACGCTATTAACTTAATATTAGGTGACGGGAGTATTGGATATGAAAAAGCTAAACCCTACGATAAGATCGTAGTTTGGGCCGCTTCTCCCACTTTTCCTTATGCCCTATACGCGCAACTCAGAGACCGCGGTATTATGGTAGTCCCCATAGCTGACAGTGAAAATAAGCAGGGGCTTTATAAGATAGTTAAAGGTAATGAAGCTTTTATAGTAAAGGTATCTGACGTTATATTTTCCAGATTAAGGGGCTTATGCGGATACTGGTACTAACTTCTAATTTTTTAATTTTAAGACAGATTAGTGAGTGATGGTATCGGTAAAAGAAGTTAAAGAGATGTTCAAACCGAAGCTTAAACCAATAATATGGGATGATAATGAAAACAAACTAACAGTCCTTGATCAGTCTGTACTACCTTTTCAAAAGGTATTTGTTGAGCTAAGGACTCCAGAAGACGTTGCAGACGCAATAAGATTAATGAAAGTCAGAGGTGCACCCGCAATAGGTATAACAGCTGCTTATGGGATGGTATTAGCTGTTTTAAGGGCTGAAAACCTAAACGACGTCATAAAACTCATGCATGACGCTAAATCGGTAATGGATAAGGCTAGACCAACAGCTGTTAATTTATCTTGGGCTACGTCATATATGCTAAACCGAGCAAGAGAATATATAGAAAAGGGTGAAGCTAAAGACGTCAAGGAACTAATAACCCTCCTAAAGAAAGACGCTAATAAGATCTTTGATGACGAGCTAGAAGCTGAAATACAGATGGGGCTATATGGGCTCGAAAAGCTCAACCCCGGAGATGTAGTCCTTACCCAATGCAACGCAGGGGGACTTGCTACAGGTACTGGGTTAGGCACGGCTCTAGCCCCGGTTAAGCTCGCACATATACTCGGGATAGACGTATCCGTGATAGCCCCTGAGACGAGGCCTTGGTTACAAGGGAGTAGGTTAACAGTCTACGAACTGATGGAAGAAGGGATACCGGTAACACTAATCACGGACACAGCTGTAGGTCTGGTCATGTATAAGAAAATGGTTAACAGTGCTATGGTAGGTGCGGATAGGATCTTAGCTGATGGTCATGTATACAATAAGATTGGTACCTTTAAAGAGGCTGTAATAGCCCATGAAATGGGTATACCTTTTTACGTCCTTGCCCCCGTGTCCACTTTCGACCTGAAGAGTTCGGTAGATAATGTAAAGATAGAGGAAAGAGATCCTGATGAAGTCAGGACTGTTAGAGGGGTCCCAATAGCACCGGAAAACGTAAAGGTTTTCAACCCAGTCTTCGATGTGACACCGCCTAAATATATTACAGCAATTATAACCGAAAAAGGGGTAATATATCCACCTTTTGATAAAAATGTAAGGAAAATTATTGAAAAATGATATTACTCCAGTTTAAGCCCTATTTTTTAAAAATTCAGTTCACAAAGACATTAGGTAATGAAACTCCAGTTAGGGAGTGCTGACCCTTATACTCCCGACCCGTTCAACGACTTTATTAACGCTCTAACTATATCGGGTGCGAGTGATAACACCATAAGAATATATTCTATAGCTATAAAAGATTTTCTAGATTTTATTAAAAAAGATCCCAGAGAGGTGACTTCAGCCGACCTCAACTCTTGGATTATGAATATTTTGAGGCGAGAAACTAGAGATAAATCTGCCGATAACAGTATCGAGAAGAGACGTAAAAAGACAGTAACTGCTAGGTTGTATGTGATCGCGGTGTTAAGGTTCCTAAAATGGTTGGGGAAAGACGTTAAACCCACTATTCCTAGGGTAAGGAGGTTAGAAGTTAAGGCGTTAACCGAAGATCAGATAGAAGTACTTATGAAAAACTTGAGAAGGACTAGAGATAAGCTTATAATTTCCTTACTACTGGACACGGGTTTACGTGCTAAAGAGTTACTTTCGGTTAAGGTATCTGATGTTAACCTGAGTAACAGAAGTATAGTAGTTAGGAATACTAAGAACGGTGAAACCAGAGTAGTCTTCTTTACGGAGAAGACGGCTAAGTTACTCTTAGTATATTTAGAGAAGTATAGGCCCAAGAAAGACGACCGTTTATTCGACTTATCCTATTATGCTCTATATAGAAAATTAAAAAGGCTCGGAAAGAAGCTCGGGGTCGACCTTAGACCTCACATATTAAGGCATACGTTCGCTACTAATGCTATAAGGAAAGGTGTCCCGTTGCCCATAGTCCAGAGGCTACTGGGTCATAAAGACATAAGGACGACACAGATATATACTCACTTGGTCAACACAGACATTGAGGAAATGTACAAAAAAATATTCGGCTAACCTCTCCCTAAAAACCTCCACTTAGCCATTTCTGCCGCATAACTCAGCAAATCTGTTAGACTGTTAAAAGTAGAAGTCTGCAAGTGTAGGTACTCAAACTTAGCCTGGTTAGAGAGCATATACCTTTGTAAGTCTTTAACTACCGGTTTTTTCATAATATCGTTCAGTTTTTCCTTAGACAAATTACCTACAATTTTTCCGTTAATGTCGTCAGGATAGGGCAAGTCGCCATTAGGATATACGGTTATAGCATAACTCGTCACTTTTTCAGCTACTTTTTCTCCTCTTAACGCTTTTATAAATCCCCATGAGTTATTTAGAGTAGACCCATATTTTTTCTTTAAATCTGATAAAACCTTATATAGTTCTTCTGGATCTGGTGCCAATTTGACCTTTGATGTAGGGTAGTCAATGGCAGGAAGGATGACTATTTTATAACGGCATTCGTGGACTTTCTTTACCTTTTCCTCTAACTTACTTAGGTTATATCTAGTCACGACTGTCTGAACGTTTACCTTTAGTCCGTATTCCCTAAACTTACATAACGTGTCGTACGCTTTCACATTCCAATGGTACTCGTCTATTGAATAGTGAAGGAAGTCTATTCTGTCAGCGAGCTTTGCGAGGAAGCCCTCATCGCTTAGTCTGTACCCGTTGGTCGTGAGCATAACGTAGAACGAACCGTCGTGTGCATATTCTAAAAGTTCTAATATATCCGGTCTTATAGTAGGTTCTCCTCCTTCAAAGGAGAGGACTACTATTGAAGAGTCCCTCATATTGTCTATAATTTTCTTTACTATTTCGGTTGGCGCTTCACCCAGTTCCCCAGAATAATATGCAGGTAAACAGAAAGTACAATGCAAGTTGCATCTGGACGTGACCTTGAATGTAGCATAGCCAGGTTTAAACGGGTCCTTTAAAATTTGTGTGTCAAAAAACCACTTTAGGGCCTTTAAATCTCTATTCACGTTTTAAAAACCTCCTTGTATGTCTTAGATACTCTTCGGCATTCTCATTAATTAACCTTATTTCTTCTTCGCTTACTTTTCTAATCACCTTTGCTGGGACACCTACAGCTATACTGTAAGGCGGTATCTCCTTACCTTGGGTTACCACTGACCCAGCACCGATTATAGAGAACTCACCTATTTTAGAACCGTTAAGTAAAATAGAACCCATACCTATTATTACGTTAGAACTTATTTTGGCCCCGTGGATTACAGCATTATGGCCTATACTCACCCTATCACCTATCTCTACTTTATATCCTGTGTCCGTATGGATTGAAGTGTTCTCTTGGACGTTACTCTCTTTACCTATCCTAATGGAATCATTATCACCTCTGATTACTACGTAATGCCAGATACTAGTTAGATCACCTATTTCTACGTCTCCTATTATATAGGCTGTAGGGTGAACGTATGTCTTCTCAGAAACCCGGGGCTTTATGCCCATGTATTCTTCAATCGGCATACTAATTTCTCTTTCTCAGTTTAGCAATAAAAAACCCAGTCATATCGTGTACTATTGGGTGGAACCTTATGACCTCTTCTACCTCAAACCTCGAGTCATTGACTACGTCTTCATTTTCTAAAGAGGTCATCGTACAGGTAGAATAGACTACCACTCCATCCTTTTTAAGTATCTTATAGGCTGAGTTTATGAATTGTCTTTGGTATGAACTTAAGTTCAATAGATCCTCTTTTCTCTTTTTGTCATAAACTTTGGGCCTTAGACCTAAGGCGGAGCAAGGTGGGTCTATCAGGACTTTATCCACATTCTGTAAGTGGAAGTCCTCATACAAGTAACGTGAATCCGCCTTGTATACTTGAATACCTTTCATTCCTAACGTATCTAGCCTTCTTTTCAACTCCTCGACCTTTTTTGTAGTATGGTCAAAACCAATTACCCTGCTGCGTGGTTGGAGTTGAAATACGTGGGTGAGTTTACCGCCAGGGTATGCGGTCATATCTATTATTAGTTCATTTGGCTGAGGGTCTAAAATATGTGCTACGTACATCGAGGCTTTACCTTGAAGTAGGAAATAGCCCTTTTTAAGCCCCTCATATTCAGAAAGTTGAGGTGCTGTATATAGTGTATTTGTGACTTTAACCATACCATCCGGGGTCAATATTCCTTCCGCTACTAGTACTCCGTTTTCACTTATTACTGAGACTTCCTTTCCGTTTCCAAGGATTTTCTTAATCCCCGGTCTATATACGTTAGCCCCTGTCATAACGCTTTCCGCCGTCCTCTTGTCTACTACTACTTTTGTATCGTGCTCAACTATTTTATTAGGACCTCTTACTTCTACATACATAGCTTCTTCGAAGTCTTCATCAGGCCTCAGAAAGGGCATTTCTTCAGATAGTGAACTGGTAGAGGTCTTCAATGTATTAACTCTTACGTAAAGTCGTGAATTAGGGACTAGTAATGAGCTCAAAAGCTCGTTGAGTTTGGTACCGTATACTTTTTTCAGCTCCCCAATTACGAAATCGTCGTAGTCTAGTCTTTCGACCAAACTACTTTAGCCCCCTCATTATTAGGTTCTGATATAAAACCGCCAAAATAAGACACTAGTTCTTCCCCCTCAGTCCTACTACTTACAAATGTATAAACGGCTGGTCCGAAAGAAGAAATACCTGCTGGAAATCCTTTAGTTTCGAGTTTTTTCATTAATTCCCTAACCTCTTCTGTCTGTAAGGACACCTCGACCCTTTTAAACCCTAACTGCTGAATTAACTTAATGCTTTCTAATACTTCTCCCAGGTCTTTTTCTATTATGTTGGGGATTAATTTCATATATACGACCCTAACTAATTTGTCTATCTCTTTCGCCTCTTTCTTAAATGCGTCTAATTCTTCTTTTCCGAAGATCC
Source organism: Stygiolobus caldivivus (assembly GCF_019704315.1). Classification (NCBI taxonomy): domain Archaea; kingdom Thermoproteati; phylum Thermoproteota; class Thermoprotei; order Sulfolobales; family Sulfolobaceae; genus Stygiolobus; species Stygiolobus caldivivus. The sequence continues at coordinate 2,068,882 of NZ_AP024597.1, forward strand.
TCCTCCCTCTAGCTGGGATATTAACGTAAATGTACCAAGGGAAATCATACCTCGCAATAAGAGGGGGCGGTGGTGCAGTAGAAAAGTCAGAAGGAGCTACTTCCTTTTTTACTTTTAGTGAATGTCCGCCGTCTACAATAAACCCACCATACTTAAACGCATAAACTCCTATTCCTGAAGTCCCACCCCTCCCCACCGCTCTGGCTAACTCTACCACATCAGCGTTCTTTAGGTTGTATTCGGCAGATAATTTTGCTAGGCTTAGCCTGAATTGTGTGGTGTGGCCTAACCCTATATGTTCTTCATAGTCTTCGTGTACGCAATAGCCCGGTAAGGGATAAGGTAAAGGGAATTCAGTTTCTTTTTTACAATTACCTTCACTTACCACGATCTTCGGGTATTTCAGTGCTACTCCTACTCCCCCGTCTATCCTTCCGTATTTTCCCTCAAGGTCGAGGAGAGTTATATGTATTCTGGATAACCCAATAATTTTTATCATTTGTGATCACTTAATATTTGACAGTTATGAGCTTAGCTCAGCTAGTTTATAAATGGTATAGGGAGAAGCCAAACCAGACGTTCCTGATAGAAGGCGATAATAAATTAACATACGAGCAAACAGCTAAAGAAGTAGCTAAGCGGGCGTCTTCCATCAGTGCTGGGGATACTGTAGTCCACATAATGTTCAACTCGGTCGAATCTACTCTTACCTATCTAGCCTCTTTCTGGGCTGGTGCTAAAGTAGTAGCTGTAGACCCCTTAACATCAGCGGAAGATTTAAGGTTTATCCTAGAAGATACAGCTCCAGATATAGTAGTCGCTGACAAAGAAATAATAGAAAGAGAAAGGAAAACATTCGAAGGCTATAAGGTAGTAGAGTCCCTCCAAAAGAATGAGGTGTTTAATCCACCTTATGATTATACCGAAACTGAAGTAGGTCTAGTTTATTACTACGCAGGCATAGCTGGAAGGACTATGCAAGTACTACATAGTGCAAAAAGGATGGAGCTGAATGCTCTTTCTCTATATAGAGTATCTAAACTGAGAGACGTAAGGGGAGTGTTAACTGTTCCGTTGGCTCATGTACTCGGTAATAGTGTATTGGGAGTGGTGTTAGAGGCTGGGGGCAGTATGTATATAATGCGTAAGTTTAACGCTAATGAAATGGTCCAAGCGGTCGGAAAATACTCCATCAATTACCTATCCACAGTCCCTATGGTTTATGACGCTCTTAATGAACTGGAAAACGCTGACCTAAGCAGCCTTGAATTATGTGTAAGTACGGCTGCACCCCTCTTCCCACCTACGGTAAATAAGTTCAAAGAGAAATACGGTAAAAACATAGTCCAACAATACGGGTTTACCGAGGGGTTCGTCCTTACTTTTCAGCCTCAAGAATTTGCAGACGTTATAAGTATAGGAAAGCCGCTACCAGAAGTTGATATTAAGATAGTAAAAGAAGACGGAAATGAAGCTAAGCCGAGTGAGGTGGGCGAGCTGTGGGTTAAGGCACCTTGGCTGATGCTCGGCTATAAGGACGCTGATGAGACAGCTAAGGTGTTTGTCAACGGTTGGTTAAAGACCGGTGATTTGGTCACTTCAGATGAGAGAGGGCTCCTATTCTTTAGAGGTATAAAGAAGAGGATGATCAAATATAAAGGGTATCCGATATTTCCTAGAGATCTAGAACTTATCTTAAAGTCCCATCCCCTTGTTATTGACGCTAAGGTCGTAGGAGAAGATGCGGGCACTGCTGGACAGCAGCCCGTGGGTAAAGTAATTGTAAAAGAGAAGAAACCTGACATAGAGAACGAACTATTAAACTACGTAAATAGTAAAGTAGCATTTTATAAGAGGCTTAAGAGAATAGATATTGTGGATAGGCTTGAGTGAACTCGATGAATTGGTAAAAGAATTATCTAAGAAGTTAGAAGAAAAAGCTAAGAACGTTATAAACCCCCAGGACGTTACTGTTACTATAACCGATTCAAACATAGATGATATCCTATCTAAAAACAATGTGGTTTTTATCGACTGTTGGGCTCCTTGGTGTGCCCCGTGCCACCTTTATGAACCTATATTTAAGAAAATTGCCGACAAATACAAGGATAAAGCCACATTTGGCAGGCTTAACGTGGACGAGAACCCAAAGACCGCCGATAAATACGGTGTAATGAACATCCCTACTACTTTAATATTTGTCAATGGGAAGTTAGCAGACCAGATTATAGGTGCTGTAGAGGAGGAGATGCTAGAAGATTATGTGAGGAAATATATAAATGCTTGACGTTAAAATTAAGAAAAAGTTAAATAATTTTGTCTTAGATAGTGAAATTAACGAGAAAAGTAAAGTAATAGCGATATTCGGCAAAAACGGTAGTGGTAAGTCAACACTCCTTAAGTTGATAGCTGGCTTTCTAGAACCTGATGAAGGCTATATTAAAATTGATAATCAAGATGTTACAAAATACCCCCCGTGGAAAAGGAGAATAGTGCTAGTTACCCCTGAAAGTTATTTACCTAACTTGGTAGTGAAAAAACACTTGTTATGGGGGATTAAAAACAAAGATAAACTCAATGAGGTCTTGCAGGACAACAGAATACGAGGCTTGCTTTCGTTCAATGAAGAGACCTTTAAGAAAAAAGCCAAAGAGTTAAGTTTAGGGATGAGGCAAAGGCTTTCCTTAGTTACGGCTCTTCTCTCATCTCCTAGGTATATCCTTGTTGACGAATCTTTTGCTAATATCAATAATAAGAAGGATTTCATGAACGAGTATATAAGCCTTACAAGAGAGAGAGGAGTAAACATAATATTTGTTTCACAAGATATATCTGACGCTGAATTCGCTGAGAGGAGTTATTGGATGGAGAATGGTGTTTTAAAACTGATGAATTAATTTTTAACACTTACACAATTCGTAATGAAGAAATGTATATAAACTTTTAAAAACTTTTAATAAAATGACGCAATATCTTTTTAAACAGATTTATTGAATATGTGGACAATATGCCAGAACTTCCTAAAACGCCTTCAGAAGCAATGGATTTCTTAAAGAAAAATAATATTAAATGGGTAGACCTACAGTTCACAGACTTACCTGGCAGACTACAACACATAACTATTCCTTCAGCAGACTTCTCAGAGGAATCATTTAAGACAGGTTTCGGTAAACTGGATGGAAGTAGTATAAAGGGCTTTACTTCAATTTATGAAAGCGATATGGTACTAAGACCGGTTCCTACAACTATGTCACTTATACCTTGGACTCCCGGAGTAGCTAGAGTTATAACTGAAGTACATTGGGGAGGCGGAAAGGGCAGGTTTGAAAGAGACCCGAGGAATATCGCAGAAACAGCAGAGAAACATCAAGAATCAGAAGGGTATACTAGCTTCTTTGGTCCTGAATTAGAGTTCTTTATATTCGATAAGGTTGAGCTTGATGCGTCTTTACCGCAGAGCGGGACTGGGTATAAAGTCTACGCTAAAGAAGCTCCCTGGTCCAAGAATGGAAGTTTTATAATTAGATATAAAGAAGGTTACTACCCTGCTCCACCAGTGGATCAAGTGATGGATGTAAGATTAGAAGCAATAAATACTCTAGTTGACTATTTCGGGTTTTATATTGAAGCTACACATCACGAAGTAGCCACAGCAGGGCAAGGGGAGATAGATTTCAGGTTCTCAACTCTAGTAGATACAGCTGATAAAGTTCAGACCTTAAAGTACGTTGTCAAGAATGTAGCAGCGAAACACGGCATGGTAGCTACTTTTATGCCCAAGCCTATTTACGGAGATAACGGAACCGGGATGCACACTCACTTTAGCCTGTGGACAAAAGACGGGAAGAAAAACTTAATGTATGATCCTAATGATGAATATGCGGAACTAAGCCAGATAGGCAGGTATATCGTAGGTGGGTTATTAGAGCACGGAAGGGCTTTATCAGCAATTGTATCTCCTACCACGAATAGTTATAGGAGACTTATTCCGGGCTATGAGGCCCCAGTTTATTTGGTGTGGAGTAAGTCTAACAGAAGTGCAGCAATCAGGATACCCGCTTACTATAGAGGAATGGAGAAGGCTAAAAGGTTAGAGTATAGACCACCAGACCCTTCATCTAACCCGTATCTAGGGTTCTCAGCAATGCTCATGGCAGCACTAGATGGTATAAAGAAGAAGATAGACCCCGGCGATCCAATAGACGAGAACATATATCATATGAGTGAAGAGAAGAAGAAACAGTTAAGGATCAGAGAACTGCCTAGGTCGCTAGACGAAGCGTTAGACGAATTAGAAAGTGACACCGAGTTCTTAAAGCCTGTATTTAATTCGTCCATTCTAAGTGCTTATATAGACTTAAAGAGAGAAGAAGCAAAAGTAATGCAACAATACCCGCATCCCATGGAAATATACTACTACCTAGACGTTTAAGGTAGATATATGCCACTTTTTCTCATATTTTTCCTTATTTCGTTAAGATCGAGATAGGGATCGAAGACGTAATTTTCGGCTGACTTTTTAAGTATTTAGTAATCTATATTAACTACGTTTGAATAATCCTGGATCCATCTGTCTTTTTGAGATAGAAAGTTTGTGAATGCTTGCTCATAAATACCTCTAAAGAATTCGGGATCTAAGTCATTTCTGATAGCAAGTGTACAGCAGTGTAAAGGTTCAAATCTGTGTATAATCCTGAAACCCTCATTAGCTAAGATAGTAGCATAAGGTTCCCAAATCGATATCTTTTTTACTTCTCTTCTCTCAAGTGCGTTTATCATATCATCTGGACTCGAATACTCTACTAATGTTGCCTCTGGGTCATAAAGCAATGACCAGAGCTCCATACTAGATAATGAAGTTGAAGCTATAGTATTACATGAGTAATCCCCTATTATCGCCCCTCCTCCTTTAGCTCCCCCCGCAATAATTTTAAAGTTACTAAAGATCTTCTGGAATAGAATTTGAGTTATAACAGGTGAAAGGGCTATATCTATTTTCCCAGAAGACAAATCCTTTGTAACATCTAGACCGTTACTGTAAACTCTCACTTCTACGTGATAGCCCTTCTCTCTTAGTACTTTCATAAACGGTACTATGAACGGGTACTCTGCAGCTTTTATTATCCCTATGGTCAGGAACTTCTTAGGTGAAAGCTTGACCACCAGGTTTCTACCAGCTAACTTTTTCCTTTCGATAATACCTTTTCTCTCTAAGTCAGTAAGAATTTCCGACACTCTACTCTTAGAAATACCAGATAAACTTACTAGATCTGATTGGCGTAACTCCCCGTATTTTTTAATAAGTTCTAAAATTAATGAATAACTACTATTACTGTTAAGAGTGTTTTTCTCACTCATTTAACATAAAAAATTTTCTCTTCCCTATAATAAAGTTGATCTCTTTGATGTCTCTAAGAGTCTGAAAACATAGTTCCTCAAGGACGCATTATTCTTAAATACTCCTCTAGTAGCTACAGAGGTCAGTGTTGCTTCTTTGTCCTTTACTCCTCTAACGTATGCACACATGTGGATAGCGTCTCCTATAACCATTACTCCTTTTGGCTCAATATCGCTTGACATTATAGCATCGGCCACTTGTTCTACTAATCTCTCTTGTATTTGTAACCTTGATGCATAGTAATTAACTATCCTGATAATCTTACTAAACCCGGCCACTTTTCCACTAGGTCCTACTACATAGGCAACGTGTATCTTACCTATGAAAGGTAGCATATGGTGCTCACATAATGAAGAGAAAGACACGTTCTTTACAAGTACTATTTGATCCTCTTCACTACTCCTGCTCCTATCCTTTAATGAAAACACCTTAATATTAGGCTGAGGCGTCCTTATCCCTGATGTCATCTCTAGTAGTGCCTTAGCTACTCTTACTGGTGTCTCTTGCAGTCCTTCTCTGTCTGGGTCTTCACCAAGCAGTTCAATTATCTCTCTTACTCTTTTTGCTATTTCCTCTACTAACTTTTCTTGGTTCAGGGTTTCTTCCATAACAATAGATTGATAGCGTGTGTCGAAATAAAAAGTTTGGTTCAAAAAAATTTGTTAAGGTATAAAAAGCTAGATTTACATATATTTATAAGTTGTTTCGAGGACTATAGGTTTCCTCTTCGTAACTATGATAGTGTCTTCGATTCTAATACCAAATTTTCCTTTAATGTATATCCCAGGCTCAACGGTAATGACCATATTCTCTTTCAATATGTCATTTGAAGCAGGCGAGATAGCAGGGTATTCGTGGACTTCAATCCCGACCCCGTGCCCGGTAGAGTGAACAAAGTATTTCCCATAACCGGCTCTTTCAATTACTTTCCTAGCTGTTAAGTCCACATCCGATGCCTTAACTCCTTCCCTTACTGTATCAATAGCCTCCAATTGTGCCTGTAGTACTATCTCGTAAATTTTCTTTATTTCATCAGAATTTCCTTTAATAAAAGTCCTCGTACTATCAAAACAGTAGTTACGGTATCTTGCCCCTATATCTACGACTGCATTGTCGTTATCCCTTATTACTTTATCACTTGGGACATGGTGAGGAAAAGCTGAGTTCTCTCCAAAAGCTACTATGGAGGGAAAAGCGTAGTCTTCAGCTCCTTCGTTCCTCATTGTCATATCTATCAAACCTGCCACTTCCCTCTCTGTAATCCCTGAGTTCTGTATCTTTTCACTACCTATTCTCATCGCCGACGTGGTTATATTCCCAGCCTTCTTTATTAGTTCTAACTCATCATCTTCTTTAATAGCCCTCATAACGGCTAATTTTTTAGAAATATCAACGAAACTACTCACTTTATCTTTAAATGAAATATAAAAGGAGCTTGAGGAATTGACAATGTCGACCCCTATTTTTTTGTCAGGTTCAAGTCTACTAGTGATTGCTTCGATTAGACTTCCTTTAAATATCTTATCACCAGCCAAGGTATAACTATATGAAAGTACTTCTATCTTATCTCCTACCTTTGTCTCTGCCCTATTTTTCTCTAGGACTGGTACTATCAATGTAGGGATACCGTTACAGTACACCAGTGCTACGGCATTTCCTATATCGGTAGTAATATAATCATACCCAGTGAGATAAAAAATCGTAGCACCGCTTAATACCACACTACACTGCAGTCCTTCTTCTTCCATGACCTTATCTAATTTGTGCAACCTCATCCTTTTCCACTCTAAATAAAAAGTTAGGCTCTCTTATTGATATAGCTAACCTATATGCGTTCCTTAATCCCTCTATTTTCTCCTCTTCATCATACTCTCCACGCAATATATCGAGTATATCTACTGTCCTATCTTCTTTGTAAAGGCACGTCTTTAGCTTACCATCTACCGTCAGCCTAACCCTATTACATCCTGCACAGAAGAACGGATTTGCATAAGGTTTAACTACTTCTACCTTAATATTTCCGTACTTATATCTTGGCCTATTATGCTTATTCCTAGTGCCTAAAAATTCACCCTTTTTCTTTAGGATCTCTTCTATTGAATCCAGAGATATGTGGTAATTAAATGAGTCTTTGCCTAGACCTACAGGGTGTAATTCGATTAAGTGTATTTCATCTACTCCAAGATTTTCTGCCAATTCAATTACATTAAAGACTTCGTTTACGTTCCTCTTAGTGACCACAAAGTTAAGTTTAACGGGTTTTAGGCCTACCCTATTACATTCCCTTATCCCTCTTATTACTTTTTCAAAACCGTCTACGGCAGTTATCTCCTTGAATAATCCGGGCGAAGACGCGTGTAAGCTTATGTTAACTCTATCTAGCCCGGCTTCTTTCAGCTTTCCGGCAATTTTATCCAATATAAACCCGTTAGTAGTCATAGACACTTCGCTAATCCCTACCTCCTTAAGTTTGCTTATTATTTCAAATATGTCTTTCCTTAATGTAGGTTCTCCCCCTGTTAACTTAACTGTGGTAATCCCGAACTCTTTTCCTATTTTGGCTACTAGTGCTATTTCGTCAGCGTTCAGCCCTTCCCCATTATTACCTTCTCCTTCCATATGACAGAAAAAGCAGGAGAAATTACACACGTGAGTGAGTGTTACTCTGAGGTCTTCGATTGGTCTCCCGTATCTATCTTTCATTACTTTTTTATTTGATTTAATCCTAATAAGTTAGGATGAAGGAACTATTATGTCCTAGATGTAATATTAGAATGGATTTTATAGGTGAAGCTGAAAATAGTAGCGACGGAAAAAAGGTCGTGAGATATTTTTATAGGTGTCCTGCATGCGGTACTAGGATAAACGATGAAGAAATAGTAATAACAAAAGATAGTACACAAGGTGTGATTATAAGTATTTCTCAATAACTTTTCTAAAAGTAGAGAAATGGAGAAAAGGTATTAAGCTGATCAATCCTATTGATCTTAACCCGAGAAGTTCTTCTGCCTGGTTTTTTGACAGCCCATAACTAGAATAAACACTGTCTATAGCTTTCCCGAACATAAGGGGGTCTTTAATGAATGTGTATGCAATAGAAAAAGATAAGACTAACAGGTCCCAACTCCTATAAGATATATCGTTTGAAGTTATTGCCTGTTCTGCATCAATCACTGTTATCCTACCCTCAGATACTATGAAGTTTTCCAGTTTTGTATCTCCCATGACGAAGCCTTGTTCATGTATATATTTAATTGCCTTACCTAATTTCTCAAATTGCTCAATCTCCTTAATTTCTTCCCCATCTATAAACTCTCTATATAAGCAAGTTTGCTCTAGATCGAAATCTATTATCCTAGGGGTTTTGATACTGTCCCATCTATAGGTTAAAAAATTTATTTCCCTGTTCATTCTCTCTCTAGGGTCTGAACTATACGGGTAATTTCTAAAAGAAGGAGATATAAAATACCATTTAAAGCTAGTTGAAGAGTTATAGCACTTCATCACTAGTTTTTTATCCTCTACAGCGACGATTTTCGTCTGTACGTAAATATCCCTGAAGAAGTCCTCCAATCTCATTATGATTTAGACTACGGCTTTTATTCTTATTAATTCGCCGTCATCGTAAACTTCTTCTTGTTTGAGCTTCGAAATCTCTTTAATATTGATATCTCTAGGCGAAAAATCCAATATATCTCCATTTTTGTTTAAAATTAATATTACTTCGGTCACGGAGTATATATTCATTAGTATTTCCTTAAAAAACTATTTACGTATATTGGGAGAGTTCGTTCACGTACTTAAACGCGTCATCTGGAAAGATAAGCACTGTAGCCTCGGGGTCGTCTATTAGCCCTAATTTTTTAAAAGCAGCTACAGTAGCACCAGAACTTAGACCTATCAAAATCCCGTTCTTTCTTGCAACTTCCTTTACACCTTCTACGGCTTCCTTAAGAGAGACGTCTATTAGGCTATCTACTTTAGCCATCTTAAAGAAGTTATTATCTGGCGTAACCCTCTTTATCCCGGGGATCCTTTCTCCCTCTGCAGGGTGTACACCAATAATTTCTATGTCAGTATATTTTTCCTTAAAATACTTAGCTATACCGACCAAGTGACCAGCAGTACCAGCCGTAGCGATAATCCTCTTTAAGTTTATCCCGGAATTTCGGCATTGCGTGTCTATTTCTTTAGCCGTAGTTTCATAATGTGCCATTACGTTTATCTCGTTATTAAACTGGTCAAGGTGGGTATATCCTCCAAATCCGCTCAACCTCTTTACCAAGGGGAGCAGGTCATTGGTGGATGAGCCTGCTGAGACCACTTCAGAGCCTAATAGCTTCATCATCACTGGGAATACTGAAGGTGCGGTAGAAGGTACAAAAACCGTAAATTTTACGTTATAGACGGCGGAAAGTGCAGATAGTGCTATTCCAGTATTTCCTGAAGTCGCTTCTACCAGATGCTCTGTCTTTCTCTTTAGCGCCTCCTTGAAGAGAAAGAGTGCTGTCCTATCTTTAATACTGTGGCTCAGCGGGTTGTAAAATTCGAGTTTTGCCCACACGTTTTTCCCTATACTTAACTTAAGTAACGGAGTAGGCCACATCCCTTCCATTAGTTCTATTGCATTTGTGAAAACATGGAACTCCTTTGACACAATATTGACCGCCAATTATGTTTAATTTGAATGTCAAATTTAAGCATTATTATCTCTCTTTACAACTTTCATCCTAATCACGAACTTATTTCCCTCTTTACTCCAGCCTAGATATTCATTATTGGTCTCTCTGCACCACTTTTCTAGTTCCGTTACAGCAGCTTCCCATTTTGTCTTAACTATTATCTCCTCTCCGTCTTTAGCTTCTCTAAAAGCCCTCAAAACGTTTACTAGTACTACGGGGCATACATCTTCACTATCAATTATCATAGTGACAACACCACATCCGATTCTCTAGCCTCGGTTAAAAACGTAATACTCCCGGATAGTTTAACACCTTCCTTAAGGTCTTCTTTTCCAGCCCCTATTACCTTAAGTCCTACCTCATCAACGTAAAACTCTACCCCTTCCTTAATTGCCTCGTCTAACATTTTTTCGGCGTCAGTAATTTTGAGCTTTTTCATCTGTAACTTAATGTAAAGTCTGGCAAAAAAGGGCATATCGAATTTAGGCTTTGAAGACTTCAGAAACATGGCTACAGCTTGTGATACTACGAAAACTTTAACATCCCAGCTAAGGGCTTTAGCGGATATAGCTAAAGTAAGTGCGTGGTATAGGGCATCTAGGTTATTGTTCGACAGTAAAATTGTGAGTTTAGGCATCAGAAATAGATCATGCTACACTAAACTAAAATATTTGTCAAATGTAAATGAACAATATGAAGTTAAGGGCCCTTACGATTTTCTTCGTATCGGGCAGTACGGATAACCTAGTCAAATACGTTCAGTACTTCCAGCAAGTAAAAGAAGAAATAGTATGGACCAAGAGAGTAGCTTTCCCCCCTGAGGTGGAGAGCGTCGATAAGTGGGTAAGCCAAATCCCTTCAGTACAAGGTATTATTTATTCTGTCATCCATTTAAAGGCTAAAAATAAATTAGAAAAGATAGTCGATACACTGTCCACTGATAAGTCATTTTATGGCTCGGTTCTGCTCAACGATCCTAAGTATGCAGAGGATGTAGCCAAGTTCATATACTCATTAGACCCCGAGATGGCAACGCGTATAGCAGTCCTTATAAATGACGATTTTCTCACTACTCCCTACTTTCCCGTAGGGAGTGCTAATACAATTAACGACTCACTTTCCTCTTCATTAATTTATGTGAAAGAGTTCTCGGACGATAGGGCTGAAAGGGCACTCGCGTTTGCGGATGAGTTTACAAAGAAGACCGGTAAGGAAATGGGGCTCCGGTATTTAGGGATCGATGCGTCTTTATCCCCATGGATGGAAGAAAGCGTGGGTAAGATAATAGAAGACGTAAGTGGTGAGAAATTGTTCTCATTAGGGCATCTCTCTACTGTGTCTAGTTTAAATAGGAAAATATTCGATCTAGTGTGGAAATTGAAGGTTACTCCTATAGGTTTTTCAGAAGTTATGTTACCCGTAGCTGAAGACAATGTCCTTATGGAAAGAGTTAGGGAAGGTTTTCTTAAATTATCTCAGCTCATGGCGCTGACTTCTGTCTGTGTGGCAGGTCTTGATATGGTCGCCGTGAACAGGGACTTAGAATTATACAAAAAAATTATCAAGGACTCAATAGCTATACAGTTTACTAAAAGAAGACCTTATGGTATTAGAATAATTCCGTCGAGTGGTGAGGGAGAAATTTACCTTAAAGAGTATGGCAAAATACCCGAGATTAAAATAATCTGATACACATTTAAACTACTTTTATAAACTTTACAAATATATATAACATAGGTCAGTGAGTAAAAATGGAGGTTCGTAGAGTTCAGAAATTTGGTAAATCAACACTTATGGTCTCATTACCTGCAGAGTGGGTCAAAGAAGTAGGTTTATCTCCAGGAGAAAGTGTATACCTTGAGGTAGATGAAGACGGTAGCCTAAAGGTATACCCACCTAATATGAAATTACAGAACGCTTCAAGGGAAGTAAAGGTCATACTGTCAAACAACATAATGCCCGAAATAGTAACAAGAATAATATACGGTTTATACATATTAGGTTTTGACAGAATAGAGATAGAAAGTAAAGATAAAATGTTCAGTGAAGACATTCTGAGGAAATTGAAAGAGTCAGTAAGGAGCCTAATCGGTTACGAAATAACAGTCCAAAACGTGGACTATATCCAAATCCAATCGTTCCTAGACCCTACCAAATACACTATGACTAGCCTATTAAACAGGTTAATTAATAACCTGAAGCAGATGCTCCATTACCTTAGCCTAGGGATTAAAGAAGGGAGCAGGACGTTCCTCCAAGAGACAGTGGAACTAGAAAAAGAGGTCGACAGACTTTACTACTTAGCCTTAAGGCAATTAATACTCTCCCAATCTAACCGTAGCCTTGCTTATATGATAGGAGTCAAGAGGATCCAGTTAATAGGGAATAGGATATTGATCAAGGCAATAGAAGAGTCGGCGGATGAGATTAGCGAAGCAGCTACGGACTTGTTGACATTAACTCCCCAAGAACTTGAAGAAGTCAAGAACTATTGGAATAATATGTTCGACCTAATAGAACAGTCTACTGTAATTATCGATCACACAATGAAAGTGCTCACTAAAGAAGACTCAAAGCTAATAAACGAGACTATGGAGGAGTTAAGGACACTAAGGAGAGTCCTAATTAATGAAGCAACTAGTATTGAAAACTCTACGTCGAACATAAAAGACTATAGGATATTGATAGCGGTCAGGTCAGTCAATTTAAGGCTTTATAACGCTATTAGAAGAATGGAACCTATAGTAGAAATAGCATTCAATAGGAGCTTGGAGAACAGCAAGGAGATCATTATAGATTAATCAGGTAGCTTTTTTATCTGGTCGAGTACGTACTCCCTTATTTCCTTTGCAGTAGGTAAAGTAGTAACTATCTTCCCCTTCTCCATCACTTTTTTCAATAAAGGTTTACAATCTGCATTAGGCGGTTGAGAGTCAAGTAAAGTTATAACGTCACTCTCAGGGTTATCACCGCACCTATATACTTGTTTAGCCCCGGGCCATTTACCTCTTTTAGTAAACGGTATCCATTTTCCTTGATCATATTTCTCTACAATATCTGCACTGAAATCCACTCCTTCTGGCGGTACGGCTATACTAGTACCTACGCCAAATCCATCTACAATATCCCGCAGCTGGATAACATCATCTTCATCTATTCCACCGCTAACGAAGATCTTAACGTTACTAAAACCGTTGATATTTAGAGTCCACTTAACCTCTTGAATTATTTTCCTGAAATTACCCCTCCTGCTCGAAGGCGTATCGAGTCTAATCCCATATAACTTATCTCTAAGGAGTTGGGCCGCTTTTAGTGCTTCCGTCCTTTCGTCCTCAAAAGTGTCGACTAGAACTATCCTGGCTACATCAGGTGGCATAGCTTCATCAAAGGCCTTCCACGCTTTTATATTATCCCCCACCGAGAGCATTAACGCGTGGGGCATAGTACCAGAAGGTATAACACCTATAGTCTTTTCATTAAAAGCCCCAGAGACCCCGTCACACCCACCAATATAGGCTGCCCTATCTACCATTGGAGCTATCGCAGGATGGAGAGCCCTTAGCCCAAAGAAGAGGACTGTTTTGTCCATAGCTAGTTTTTTGATCCTAGCTGCTTTAGTAGATATGGTTGAATAGTGCCTGAGGATACCTAGGAGAGCTGTTTCGTATACACCAAAATCCAAGTAGTTCCCTTCAATAATCATAACCGGTTCAACTTCTTTGAACAAAGTCCCTTCAGGCATAGAATAAACTGTAACATCTTTACCCTCGAGCAAGTTTAGAACCTCTTCCAATCCCGTAAACACTGCCCACTGGTAATTCTTAGGAAGACCGTAAGAGTGTATTTCCATCCTGACTTTTATTTCTTTGAGCCCTAAATGCTCAAGGGTCTTCAGAGTCCTGTTAAAATAAATGTCTGTTATTTCCCCCTTTAATATCGATTCCTCATTTGCAATATAAAATCTCATTAACCCTCGAATTTAGAAAGCAAGATTAACTTTTAAACCTTAAATGAGTGATTAGTAGACGTATGATAACAGTAAATATGGTACCAGCGGACGAGCTCATTAAGAGGTTGAGCGAGTATTTAAAAGAGAACGTAAAAGAAGTACAACCAGCGGAATGGTCACTGTATGCTAAGACAGCTAGCTTTAAGGAGAGGACCCCCGATAATTCTGGGGACTGGTGGTATATAAGGGCCGCCTCATTACTTAGAAGAATTTATATAGAGCAACCTTTAGGAGTCGGTGAGACTAGAAGAATTTATGGGGGAATGAAAAGGAGGGGAACCAGGCCTCCGATTTCGGTTAAAGCTCCGGGGCACGCTAATAGGCTTATATTCCGTCAACTTGAAAAAGCAGGCCTAGTTTCAAGGACTAAAAAAGGCAGGATCTTATCGCCTAAAGGGAGGTCAATTTTGGACAAATTATCATACGAAATATTTAAAGAGTTGGCGGAGAAAAGAACAGATTTGAAAAAATATTTGGATTAAAATTAGGTGATAAATCATGAGTGATGAATACGATGAAGAGTTACAAGACCTTTTGAGAAGAAAGGCAGCAGAACAGCAAAGAAGGGCTTTAGAAGAACAGCAGAGGAAAGCTGAACTTGAGGCTAGGAAAGACGCAATTTTAAGGGCAATATTAACGCCTGAGGCAAGACAAAGGTTAACCAACGTAAAACTTGTTAAGCCCGAAATAGCTGAAGCAATTGAAAACCAACTCATTGCGTTAGCACAAGCGGGAAGGATCCAAGCTCCTATAACTGACGATGAACTGAAGGAGATATTAGCCCAACTTACCTCTCAGACTAAAAAAGATTTCAAAATAACGATCAGAGAAAGGGGTTGGAAATGAGCAAGCATAAGCCATTAGGTAAAAAATTAAGGTTAGCTAAGGCGATAAAAAGTAACTCAGCTATTCCTGCGTGGGTAGTTTTAAAAACAAACGCCAAAATAAGATTTAACCCCCTTAAAAGGAACTGGAGAAGGAGTAACCTTAAGGTGTAAGTAGATGGCTGAACAGAACGCTCCACAACAACAAGAAGCTCCACAACAGCAAGAAGTAAAACAGCAAGTAGACAGTCAACAAGCGAAATCAGAACAGCAACAAACTGAAACTAAACAAGAAGAGAAGAAAAAACAAGAGGAAACTAAAAAAGAGGAAAAGAAAGAACAAAAGACCCAACAGCAGAAAAAGAAGACTAAAAAAGAGAAAGATAACTATGAAATGGTAGTTAATTTCAGAAGGGCGTTTATGGGAAGGAGCACGGTAAGGACCAGGAGGGCACTTAACATAATAAGGTACACAGTAAGGAGGCATTTCGGAGCTGAAAAAGTAATTATAGACCCTATATTGGCTAGGGCTGTATCTGTTAACGGTCGGGATAAGATCGTAAGGAAAATAAGGATAAATGTTAGAAAGGTAGGGGAAAAGATATATTTAGTTACCCTCGCACTTAAAAGTGAATGAATGTAGATAAACTTTCAATTTTCGGAACGGACAATATAGGTATATATATTTTTACCAACGATAAATATACAATATTACCTAAGATCGATGATAGGCAAGTCCTAGATAAAATTCAGGAAATTCTAAAGACTGAGATAATCCAGACGACAGTCGCAAAAAGCGTTCTAGTAGGTATTTTAACCTCGGGCAATAACGACGTCATTATTCTACCTAAAACAGTAACTGATGAAGAGTACCAGAGTATAAAGCAACAAGCTAAAGATGCGAGAGTGGAAGTCCTAGACATTAAACCTACTGCATTAGGAAACATATTATTAATGAATTCGCATGCAGCTCTTGTTTATAAAGAGTTAAGTGATGTAGAAGTAGAAAAAATAAAGAAAATTATTCAAGTAGAAGCTATAAGAAAAGGGAGTATAGCTAACATTATTACAGTAGGTTCTGTGGGTGTTGTAACAGATAAAGCTGGACTCGTCCATGTAGATGTAACTGACGAAGAGCTAAACCAACTTTCTGAGTTTTTTAGGGTTAGGCTTGATACCGGGACAGTGAACTTCGGAAGCGTCTTCGTAAGGAGTGGCTTAGTCGCAAACAAGAACGGAGTTCTAGTAGGTTCGTCAACCACCGGACCAGAGATTTTAAGAATCCAAAGAGCATTTAATGATTGATGTCTGAGATCAAAGTTTTCATGGTCAGAGGCACAGCGTTATTTAACGAAGCAAAGTTCCCTACGAGACAAAAATTTGTAAGGTATATAAGAGCCTTAAATGAAAAACAAGCACTAGAAAAAATATACAGCGATTTTGGGGGTAAGAACAAAATAAAGAGGTATAACATAAAAATTGAGGAAATAAAAGAAGTAAAAGTAGAGGAGATAAACGACAAGACAGCAAGAGATTTAGCAAAGTTAGAAAAGATAATATTGTGAGAGATATGAGCGGGAGAGAAGAAAGCGGAGAAATGGCGATAGATTTAGAGGCGATCTACCAGCAAGCGGTAGAGCTAAAAGATTATATAGAAACACTCCAAAAAACGCTAGCTGAAGTCCTTGACTCCATAGAGTCGGTAAAATCTTCTAAAAACGCTATTGATGAGTTGGGAAAACAAAACCAGGAATACCTCCTATTGGGAGACAGAAAGGGTAACATAATGTTTAGAGTGAGTAATATAGGTAATACAAAAGTCATAGTCCACCTGGGCATGCAGTACTTTGTTGAGGTAGACCCTCAGACAGCGAAAAGGCTACTCGATGATAAGGAAAAAGAACTAACAGACTATTCTAAGGCTCTACAAAATGAACTAGCCAAGTCAGTTGAGGCTTATAACCAACTCGCGCAGGTACTATCGGCTATACAAGCTCAAGCACAGAAAGGTGGATAATTTTGTTTCGATAAATTAAAGAAAGCTTTTTCAAATTTTTTAGGTAAAGTAACGGGTAAAGAAGAGGGGGAGCAAGAGAAAAAAAGTGAACCAACTCCCCAACAACCTCCCGTACAAGGGCCCCAGCAGCAGGAAGCCCAAAAACAGAATGTCCAAGCAAGTCCTAATGTGGAAGCACCAAGACCAGCTGAAGTAGCGCAACCTACTAAAGTCCAACAACCAGAGGAAAAACACGCAAACGAGCAACCTAAACCCCTACAGCCTCCTCAACAACTCCCGCAAACCGCACCGCCTAAAACAGAAGAAAAACCGGTTGAAGAACAGAAAAAAGAAGAAAAACCGAAATCCCGCTTCTCCTTTTTCGATTTCCTCAGGTATAAGACCATAAAGGAAGAAGATATTACTGACCTGATAGAGGAGTTCCGCTATCAATTACTTGAAGCTGACGTATCATATGAAGTCTCAGAGAAGATCCTAGAGGACTTAAAGAACTCTTTAGTTGGAAAAAAGGTAAGTAGGAGTGAAGAACTAGAAAAAATAGTACTTGACTCCCTAAAAAAATCGATAGAGGAAATCCTGACAAAAAACAGAGGTTTCGATTTAATAGAAGAAATAAAGCAAAAAGGAAAGAAACCCTACGTTATAGTTTTCTTCGGGGTAAACGGAGTAGGAAAAACTACCACAATAGCTAAGGTAGCTTACATGTTAAAGAAACAAGGCTTAAGCTCTATAATTGCAGCCTCAGACACGTTTAGGGCTGCCGCACAAGAGCAATTAGCTTACCACGCTCAAAAACTTGAAGTA
The DNA here is from genome assembly GCF_019704315.1 of Stygiolobus caldivivus. Taxonomy (NCBI): domain Archaea; kingdom Thermoproteati; phylum Thermoproteota; class Thermoprotei; order Sulfolobales; family Sulfolobaceae; genus Stygiolobus; species Stygiolobus caldivivus. The sequence goes on from NZ_AP024597.1 coordinate 2,086,616, forward strand.
CCGTTAGTTAAAGGAAAATACGGGGGAGACCCCGCGGCTGTTGCATTCGACGCTATTTCTTCAGCTAAAAGTAGGGGTATTGACGTAGTCCTAGTAGACACTGCAGGTAGGATGCACGTTGACTCAGACCTAGTCGAGGAACTAAAGAGGGTAGTGAGGATTTCTAAACCTGACTTAAGGGTGTTAGTACTAGACTCTTTAGCGGGAAATGACGCGTTAGAACAAGCAAAATATTTTGAAAACAATGTGGGATATGATGCTGTAATACTCACTAAGGTAGACGCTGATGCAAAAGGCGGTATCGTATTGTCACTGGCTTATGAACTGAAAAAACCGGTAATATACTTGGGTATAGGTCAGGATTACGACAACCTAATCCCGTTTAGTCCTGACTGGTTTATAAAGAGAATATTCCAGTAGTTAAAGTTAAAACCACGCTTTCAAAATATTCAAATATGTCAATTGATAAGTCCCTCAGGAAACTCAAGGACGACTGGAAGCTGATTACCAGTGTTGCTAAAAAACCAGATAAAGATATGCTAAGTTATAGTATAAAACTCACGTTACTCGTTATAGCAGTAGTAGGGGTGCTCTCATATATTATACAGTTAACTTTTACGCTCCTCGTACATTAAGGTGGACGTATTGGAAGCTCCTAAATTCAGGAATTATTATGCTGTTAGGGTCACCGCGGGACAAGAAATAAATGTCGCCCTTATGATCGAGGAGAGGATAAAAACCAATAACGTAAAGGAAATTTACTCAATTGTCGTACCACCTAGTGTGAAGGGTTATGTTATAGTAGAGGCTTCCGGCCCTCATGTCGTTAAGTTAGTAGTGACCGGTATCAGGCACGTCAAAGGTGTAGCCCACGGGTTAGTCCAGAAAGAAGACGTCGTTAAATTCGTATCCAAGACAGTATCCCTACCTACTATAAAAGAAGGAGAAATAGTAGAGATAACCAGCGGTCCCTTTAGGGGAATGCAGGCCGAAGTAAAGAGGTTAGACAGTGCAAAGAATGAAGTAGTTTTAAATATTTTAGAATCATCATTTCCACTTCAGGTTACAGTACCCGTTGACCAGGTGAAACCTGTTAAAAAGTAAGGTGATAAGCTTATGCCTACAAAGTCAATAAAAATCGTAGTAGAAGGAGGAAACGCAAAACCGGGCCCCCCATTAGGCCCAACCCTATCACAACTAGGCCTAAACGTAGGAGAAGTAGTGAAGAAAATAAATGAGGCTACGTCCCAATTCAAAGGAATGTCAGTTCCAGTAACGATAGAAATTGATACGTCAACTAAGAAATACGAAATAAAAGTAGGAGTGCCAACTACTACTTCTCTACTGTTAAAAGCAGTAGGTGCAGATGCCCCTTCAGGTGACCCTGAACACAAAAAGATAGGAAACCTAAAAATGGATCAAATTATCGACATAGCTGTCAAGAAGAAACCCCAGTTAACCTCTAAGACCCTTAAGGCCGCAGTCAAGAGTATTCTGGGCACAGCTAGGTCTATCGGTATAACAGTAGAGGGGAGAGACCCCAAACTACTCGTTAAGGAAGTGGAACAAGGTAAATACGATGACTTATTAACTAAATATGAACAAAAATGGAATGAAGTAGAAGGGTGATTTTATGCTCGTTGAAAGGAATAATTTAGTAGAAGCATTAAAACAAGCCCTCGACCCCTCTAACAACCCTAAGAGAGGCTTTACGCAGAGCGTAGATATTATAGTGACCTTCAAAGGGGTTGATATGAAAAAAGGAGAACTGAAACTGAGGGAAATAGTCCCCCTACCCAAACCGCCTACAAAAGCCAGAAGAGTGCTTGTAGTACCCTCCTTCGAGCAACTGGAGTCAGTAAAAAGGGCGTCCCCTAACATGATCTTGACTAAAGAAGAACTACAGAAACTACAAGGCCAGAAGAGGCCTGTAAAGAAACTAGCTAGGCAGAACGACTGGTTCTTAATAGCCCAAGATTCAATGGCATTAGCCGGTAGGATTATAGGACCTGCTTTAGGACCTAGGGGGAAGTTCCCCGTTCCCCTACCCAACTCTTCGGACGTTACCGAATACGTAAACAGGTTTAAGAGGTCTACATTGGTTAAAACCAAAGACCAACCCCACGTACAAGCTTTTATAGGTACAGAGGATATGAAGCCAGATGATCTAGCCGATAATGCGATAGCAGTATTAAATACTATCGAGAATAAAGCTAGAGTAGAAGCTAATTTAAGAGCAATATATGTAAAAACCACGATGGGTAAAGTGGTAAAAGTTAACTTGAAGTGATTAAAATGGCCGTAGTAACACAACACAAAATCCCGAAATGGAAAATAGAAGAAGTAGAAGAACTTACCCAAAAACTAAAGGAATACCCTACGATAGTCATCGCAAATATTGAAGGTTTCCCAGCGGATAAGCTCCACGATATCAGAAAGAAACTGAGGGGAAAGGCCGAAATTAAAGTAACGAAGAACAGTTTATTCGAACTTGCATTAAAGAAAGCCGGTCTGGACGAGTCCAAATTCAAGCCTTATCTAACCGGTTCTAACGCTTATATCTTTACTAATATGAACCCCTTTGAGCTCCACCTCTTTCTAGCTAAGTTTAAACTAAAGAGGTACGCGATGCCCGGAGATAAGGCAGACGAAGAAGTAGTTATACCCGCCGGAGACACCGGGATGCCTGCAGGCCCCATACTCAGTACCTTCGGGAAACTGAAAGTAAAGACCAAAGTACAAGACGGTAAAGTCTACGTCCTGCAAGACACGGTAATAGCTAAACCCGGAGACCCCATCCCACCAGAGGCAGCCCCTATACTACAAAAACTAGGGATAATGCCAGTATACATCAAGCTCAGTATTAAAGTAGCCTATGAAGGCGGAGTAATTATCCCCGGTGAACAACTAGAAATTAACTTGGATGAATATAAGGACGAAGTGATGAAAGCCCACTTTAACGCTTTCAGTCTTGCCGTAGAAATCGCCTATCCAGAACCCGAAGTATTAAAGGTTACTGCACAGAAGGCTGCAAGAAATGCTATATCTTTAGCTGCCGAGATAGCGTACATTACCCCTGAGACTGTGCAGGCAGTAATATCTAAAGCTATGACTAAGGCCTATGCGTTAGCTGGTGCAATCAGCGGGAAAGTAGACTTAGGGATACAAGTCCCTCAACAAGCACCTGCTCAGGCTGCTCAGCCTGCTGAGAAGAAGGAGGAGAAGAAGGAGGAAGAGGAGAAGAAGGGGCCGAGTGAAGAGGAGATCGGTGGCGGTCTGTCCTCACTCTTCGGGTAATGAAAATTTTATATATTCCTTTACCGGTAAAAGAGGATTGATACAGTATGGAATACATCTACGCAAGTCTCTTGTTACATTCAGCTAAAAAAGAGATAAATGAAGACAACCTGAAGAATGTACTTTCAGCTGCAGGAGTAGCTGTAGATGACGTAAGGCTAAAAGCTGTAGTAGCCGCGCTGAAAGAAGTAAACATAGACGAGGTCCTAAAGAACGCTACCGCGATGCCCGTAGCCGTGGCTGCCGCAGCACCTGCTCAGGCTGCTCAGCCTGCTGAGAAGAAGGAGGAGAAGAAGGAGGAAGAGGAGAAGAAGGGGCCGAGTGAAGAGGAGATCGGTGGCGGTCTGTCCTCACTCTTCGGGTAATAAAAACTCTTTTTAACACCTTCTAATCCATTTTTATCTATGAAAGTAAACGAAAGTGAGTACAAGCTTAATTTCTTTTTATCTAATAATTACGAAAGAAAAATATGTAAATCGTGTTCTACCCCGTTTTGGGCAAAAGACAAGACACGCGAAGTATGTGCTGACGTGCCTTGCACGGACTATTATTTCTTCGACTTAGACATAAAGTCTCCACCCCTCACCGTAGGTGAAGCAAGAAACAAGTTCCTGAAGTTCTTCGAAAGGAACGGGCACACGATAATACCACCCAAGCCGGTATTGGCGAGGTGGAGGGAAGACTTATACCTCACAATAGCCAGCATTGTAGACTTTCAACCTTTTGTCACGAGTGGGGTCGTACCCCCACCCGCAAACCCCTTAGTCCTTTCCCAGCCTTGCATTAGACTCGAGGACGTAGACAACGTGGGGATAACTTTCGGCAGGCACTTAACCACGTTCGAAATGGCTGCCCACCACGCATTTAACTACCCGGACAAGCAAGTTTACTGGAAAGAAGAAACGGTAAGGTTAGCTAAGGAATTTTTCACGCAAGAAATAGGCATCCCCGAGGAACAATTGAACTTCAAAGAGTCTTGGTGGGAAGGAGGAGGGAACGCAGGGCCTTCCTTTGAAGTCACAATAGGTGGTCTAGAATTAGCCACACTAGTGTTTATGCAGTACGAAATAAGAGGAGAAGAATACATACCGCTAAAACTTAAGATAGTAGACACGGGGTACGGGGTTGAAAGGATAGCGTGGTTTACTCAAAAAACGCCCACAGCATTCCACGCAATCTACGGGAATTTAGTCTATAAGTTCTTTGACAAAATCGGTGTCGCAAAAGTAGACGACGAACTACTTAAAACCGCTGCAATATTAGCTGGAAGAATAGACCCGGACAAGCCAGAGACGATAGCAAGGCATAGAGAAGAAGTAGCTAAGAAGATGGGGTTAAAACTGGACTACGTTAACAATGAACTCACGAGAGCCGCCAGGGTCTTTCAGGTACTAGACCACACCAAGACGATAGCCCTAATGCTCGCGGACGGGTTGGTCCCGTCAAATTCCGGTGAAGGGTATTTGGGGAGGTTGCTCATTAGGCGTGCCCTGAGGGTCCTAAAATTACTAGGGAGCGATGTCAAACTCTACGAGCTAGTAAAAGACCAGATAGAGTATTGGAAAGAGGACTTCCCCCAGATGCTGAAAAATAAAGACTATATACTCGACGTAGTCCAACTGGAACAGGAAAGGTTTGAGGAGACTATGAGCAAGGCGACTTCCGCGATATCTTCGTTAGTGAAGAAGGGTAATGAAATAACAGTAGAAGACCTTGTAAGGCTTTACGACTCCAACGGGATACCTCCAGATATAGTAGCTGAAGAAGCACATAAGTTAAATAAAGACATTAAAGTCCAAGTACCCCATAACTTTTACGCACTAGTAGCTAAGAGACACCAGTCCGCCCCTATAAAAGGAGGAAAAAAAGACAAACTTCCACAAGACCTCATAAATGTAATTGAGGGAAAACAACCCCAACTACCACCTACGGAAAGGCTATACTATAAAGACCAGTACCAGAGGTCATTTCAGGGCAAAGTCTTACTCTCATACAAGAACTTCCTCGTCCTAGACCAGACTACTTTCTACCCCGAGGGTGGGGGCCAAGTAGGGGACACGGGAGTGATCAGGGTAGGAGATACGGAGTACAGAGTCATTGACACCCAGAAAGTCAGGGACTATATAGTCCACATCTTGGACAAAGAGGTCAACATCCCCGAGGGTACTACTGTCTACGGTGAAATAGACTGGCAGAGGAGGTATAGGATTATGAAGCACCACACGGGTACTCACGTCATTTTATCAGCCGCTAGGAAAGTCCTCGGTGAACACGTGTGGCAAGCAGGGGCTGAAAAGACACCGCAAAAAGCGAGGCTGGATATCACCCACTACAAGGTGCCTACTGAAGAGGAAATAAAGAGGATCGAAGACTTAGCGAATTACGTCATAAACGACCGGAGACCCGTAAAGCCGTTCACAATAAACAGGATAGAGGCGGAAATGAAGTACGGCGTCTCGATTTACGCCGGAGGAGTACCCGAAGGTGCGGACGTAAGGTTGATCGAGATCAAAGACTGGGATATTGAAGGTTGCGGTGGGACACACCTAGCTAATACTAGCGAAATAGGCGCGTTAAAAATAATAAACGTCGAAAAACTACAAGACGGTGTAATAAGGCTTGAGTATGTAGCCGGTGACGTAGTAGCACAGTACGCGAGATCCCAAGAAGAAAAAATTAAGGAGGTCTCAAAGGCTTTAAGCACTTCTCCGTCACAGTTAGAGGCTAGGGTTAAGAGGCTCGTCGAAGAGGACGAAAAGAAAGACCAGTTGCTGAGCAGTTATAGACGTATGGTCTTGAGTGAAATAGAGAGGATAGCCACGAAAGAGGTAGTAGGCGATATAATACTATACGTCGTAAGGGACGTCCCTGATGAAGAGCTGGTAAGGGATGCAATGAGGAAGTTAACTTCTTCCCAGAGGTCCGTAGCTTTAGCTATCTCGTCAAAGGGCGGCAGTAAAGTAGTCGAGATAGGCGTAAGTAAAGACATGAAGGTAGACAAGGTCATAGAGAAGCTCAGGAATATGGGCGGTAGAGGAGGGGGTAAGGGGACATACGGTAACGTCACTATCAATTCCTCAGAGGAGAACATAGTCAATGCTGTCAAATCAGCTATTGCAGAGGGCCTATGAGGACTACAAGTTCTTAATAAACAGGGGTTATAACAGGAAGCCCGCCCTTGACCTAGTCTCAGCCAGATACGGCCTATCAAAGAAAGAGAGGCTACTCCTCTACCGCTGTACCCACACAGACGAAGAGGTCGAGGCAATAAGGCAAAAGAAGGTCGAAGCCCCTGAAGAAGTAATGGTAGACGGTTATAACATATCCCTTACTTTACTCTCGGCGATCTATAACGATGACGTCTTTATCTGTGACGACGGGCTCGTGAGGGACTTGGGCCTGGGTAAAAGGAAAGAGAAGGACGAAGTCTTTGACTCGATCGTCCTCATAGCGGAGTTCTTATCCTTTAAACGGGTAGCCTTTCAGATAGTATTAGACGCGCAAGTGAGCAAGAGCGGGGAGCTGTCAAATAAACTAAGGAAGATAGGGGTAAACGCTATAACTGCTAAAAAGGCGGATATGGAAGTCATAGTGAGCGGTAAGGTAGTAGTATCAAACGACTTCGTGGTCGTCATGAAGGCCAATAAGGTCTACGACTTGTTAGGTGATATCCTAAAAATAAGTTCGATCAAAGTCCCGTGTTTTCCTCCTAATCCGAAAAACCTTTAAGCAGAACCACTAATAATTAGTGTGGACCCGTAGCTCAGCCAGGATAGAGCGCCGGCCTCCTAAGAGGCCGGGTGACAGCCGGTGGTCGTGGGTTCGAATCCCACCGGGTCCGCTATACCCCACCCTTAATTTTGGGAGAAAAGGGAACACGTCTTTCTATGCCAAATTATGAGAAGCCCAGTACCATTTATTGAAAAAACGTGTCAATAAAGTATTACTTAAAACGTATATACACACTCACACCTGTTTCGTGCTAAGCACTTAAGGCTTATGAGCTTAAACCGTCAACTTGGCAACACCACACGCGTGATTATACCCTATTCATAATAGGCACCACATGCTTCGCCTCTAACAGCTTGGGTTTGCAACCGTGGAGTTTCCCAAAAGCATGAAAGGGACGACCCAGTGGTGGCGAATAAGTTGAGCCACACCGCTACGCGCTAGGACGCTAGGCCATGTCCGCGTTTATTGTGAATAAGGAGTTAGTGAGTGCCTAGCGGATATCCTTCTCGTTTTCACACTAAAACTCTATAAAACACTCACGTCATGAGGAAGACGTAGCATTTCATCTAAAGCCCTTATGTTTGGTGTGTTTTTACAGACCTAGCAGGCACCGTATAGATTATAAGTAGAGCTAACGCCCTCAGTACTTAACATAAAAAGTGTAAGTATGGGGGGGGGGGAAGACTATTTAGGCCAATGTCCATGTCACGATTTTTCAACTGGTAAAAACATAACCCCTTTAGGACCTTAAAAACCGTAAACATTTTACATTAAATTATTGGGGGCCATGTTATTGGGGGTCTATGCTCCCCAACAGCCTTATACATAGGCCCAGCCTTAACACACCTTGTCCCTTTGCTAAGTAGCTCCATTTAGAGTGACGCGACTTATATCTGCTCCTTTGTGCGGAAGAAAACCAGATGTATTATTTCATATAAACGTGTGCGGCCTCACTTCCGCCCTCTTTTGCATTAAAAGCTCTTTCACTAAATAGTTGTTCCCGCTCAGCTTATTTACAATTTCTAAGGAGAGTAGCTTTATCTTCCTTTTCCTTAAAACCTCCATCTCGTCTAAAAGGTGTTTAAACTCCGTAATATAAGCGGGAGATATAGCGTCTAATAAACCCTTTTCTTCCCTTAACTCTTTGACCTCCTTTTCGAGTTCCGCACCTATCTTCATTAGGTCCTCATCTTCTTTATCTTTTATCATCTCAAGGAGTTTAGAAGCTGCCTCCACTAACTTGTCTTGATCAATATAATGAATTATTTGTAGTAATTGGTCAAACACAAATAGTATTTTCTTTTGTAAGATTAAAAACTCTTGCAAGCCTTTGTTCGGTGTAGCAAAACGGACATCATGTTTAGCCCTTTACAGCCACTTGTGTAAACATAACTATAATGTACTCACTCAAGTTTAGAGGGCGATTTAACTTAAAACTATCGAGGCTATTGACGGGAAGGCCTTTACCCTTTAATGTCTGACAAAGTGTAGCTGTGAGTGATTATACCCGGTCAGTTAATAAAGGGCAACGACGCAGTTAGCGTAGAGCTAGAAAATTACTAAGGGAGAGAATAAGGCCTTACCCTCAGTCCTGACAGAGTATATAAAAATAACAAATTAAAAGTCACACAAAACGATATACTCCGAAGTGTGGCGGAGCCCCTTAAAAGTAGTGTATTGAGGGAGTTATACCCTTCTAAAAGACTATGGTAATAGTAGGTAATAAAACATTAACTGAAACCCCAACTTTAGCTAGAAAAATGTTGATCCAGGAAAAATAACTGGAACCGGATAGGCGAGGAATACCGCGGTAGTAAGACCTGAGGCGTTTTGGTGAGCCGGCACGGCCTCTCAGCCTTTACTGCTCCCTTTTTATTTTCATAAAACCTTGTATACGCCTGATCCCGTCACCAAGAATTAAAAAGTACGGCTTTTATACTCGGTTAGAGTCAGGAGAGCGAGGACTTTTCCCTACCCGTTAGAAGCTTTAAGGTGATTTTAGGATGGGGCCTCTCGTCCTCTATGCCCTGACCAGTATAAAATGTCATTACAGTAGCAGTGGGCTCCTCGATCACCTATACCAAATGTCACCTCCACTTGCGTCTGGCACCCGATGTCCGATATGAACCCCGTTCTACTGAATAGCAGGCCGTAAAGGCTAATGATCACTAAAAATAACAGTACATGCGGCCGTTTGCGGGGATAACTGGGGGCAAAACCGGTTCGGTACCTTTAGCGGGAGAGTCCCAAACCCCCAACTACGTCCTCTTTTGCGTCCCTTTGCAGGTAAAGTTTTTTAGACTGAGTTTTATCATTATATCTTAGCCGGGTAGTCTAGCGGCCAAGGATCCAGGGCTCTGGCCCCTGGGACCCCGGTTCGAATCCGGGCCCGGCTACCTTACTTAGGGGGGTACCCCCTAAGACCCCCAATGCTACCTTAACGACCTTGTCTAAAGTACCGACGTAACGGTCCCTCCTCTGACCGTCTTGAAACTTCTCTATAATGTAAACATAATACTTCCCCTTAACCTCACGTATTCTGATATCACCAAATGTGAAAACTTTATTACCCATACCTTCCCCCGGTTTATAATTATCACGTGTAGGTATTTAAGGAGTGATAAGTATCATACCACGCGTGGGTTTGAAAGAAAGTGATAAAAACTCCTCAGTTGTGGGAAAAATTGGATTTCGTCACCCACTGTAAGTGGTAAAAATTCAAAAAATCACGGGGTCTTAGACACGGTGTGGGGTCGTTAGATAAATCCAATTTTTTGCATTGAATTTTAACAAGAGCATAGTAATAATATCACGGGACTGATTACTTATGGCACGATTTCCCAAAATTTTGTTATATTATTTTTTCGCTCACGGCGTACAAAACGAAAAGAAATTATAACATTTTTTTGGGAAACCGTGCCATAAAATGTACATGACAGTTGAAAAATTGAATTTCAAAAAATCCAAAGCACGCCGTGTTAGTCTAGATGAATTTCGAAAGCCTCTACCCCTCTCGGTTCACAGAACTTATGGTCTTGGCAGAACTTTATGAACCTATTTGCCTTATCACGGTCCCCAAAGTCTTGGACTATTTCCCTAAACTCCTTTATGACGTTATTGTTTTCCTTAATATAATTTAGGAATACCTTAACCTCATCGACAGTCACCTCGTGGTTTAATTGCCTATAAGCCTCTAACTCGTTTATCCCGATCCCCACTAGGAACTTTTTCCTTATTGGTTTGCCGTCCTCATAGCCTACTACTTTGCGGTCTGTCGAAATGTTGAAATATTCCCTAAGCTTACGCGAAAAGGAGTTAGGCCCTACCCCTCTAAAGCCCATTGCACTGCAATAGCCCCTATACATCTTGTACAGCTTCTTTTTCTCCACTATCAAATCACCGTTTCTCGGGTCAACCGTGAGTATCCCCCTCTCAGCATAAGTCTTCATAAAACTATATACACTGTCGATATGTGATAGCCATAAGTCCATGACCTCTTTCTCACTCTGCTCAAAGTCGAAATGCCCCACCTGGAACACCCGTGATATTGCCACTATTGAAGTCGTAACTATCCCGTTAATCTCCTCTTCAGTGAATATTTTGTCAACCCATATGTCGTTGTCTTTGAACTCGTGAGGGAACTCTACCAATACCCACCTATGCCAAAACGCTTTATCGTCTGTGTCCCTCACTGCGGGCATATTATTTGAGGCAATGACCAGTTTCGCAATACTCTTAAACGTTATCGGGTCTTTGAACTTCACGTCTGCAGTTATCCAGTCCCCGCCCGTGAGCCTCTTGAACCTGTCCATGTCCTCAATCGTATAGTTTTTTGACTCGGCCACCGCATTGGCTAATTTATGGTAGAGGTTCCCCACGATAAACCTATTTTGCGGGTCAAAAAGCTCTCGTGGCGAAATGCTGACTGCATAATCTCCTAATATCTTTTTTATAAGGTTGATATACGTCGATTTACCGTTACCGCCGGAACCTACCAACATAAACGCTTTTCTGAGCTTAATTTCGGGGTAGAACGTATAGCCTATAACCTCAAATAGGAGTACCCATTTATCGTCAACCCACTGCTTAAAGGTCTCTAGGTTCTTAGGGCAGAGCCGTGATGCTAATTCCTCAATGTCTTTTACTGTTATCTCCTTATTCATGAACTTCTCAATTTCCTCAAACTTGACTTCCCACGGTAGGTAGTAGAAAGAATAAACCTTAGGGCTCCTCTCTTTTGCGTCATACCAAATAATGCCTTTATCAGTCCATTCCAGAGTGCCGTTCTTGAAGGCAATTCTTAATGGCTCTTTGGGTAACGGCGTGAGTGTTAAGTCCTTTATCTCGTCAAATATGTCGTCGACATCACGTTTGCTGAGTTGTGCTAATGTCCTATCAAACGACCTTATTTCTAACATCTCTGCTATTTCCCTTATCTCCTTCCTCAACCCTTTGTCAAACGGCGTGTAGACCCCTTTCTTCTTGTCCCATTTGAAGACCCCTATCACTGCCTGGTTATGTCCCGTGACCTGGTAGAAAGTTTTGATTTTGTGGAGTCTAAGGATAGCGCCCGTGATTATTGATTTTGCTATCTTCTTAGCCTCTTTCTCCTTCTTCCCCTTAGCTTTAGCCTGGAATTCTAGTGCGGGTTTACTTAACTCCCACGCCTTCTTCAGAGTGTGGATATAGTACTTGTCCCATTTTGGTGCAAAGACCTTACTGTCTGAAGGAAGGAGATGTTCAAAAACTTCCAGGTTAGTCACACCGTGGGTTAATAACGCTCTGAAAAATGCCCAATCTCCTCTACTCCTATCAATCCCTATATCGGCATAGGTTTTCCCGTCACAGACCACTGACTTAGCCGTGGTGAGTATTGTAGACCATTTCTTACTCTTCTTATCATCTTTCCCCTTCAGTTCCTCTAACTCCTTTGATATTTCTTTGCAGACTTCTTCCCTTATCGCCTCAACTGTCTTACCCTTAAAGCGGTCGTATTTAGCCATTTCTTCCTTGAGCTTTTCCAGGTCATCCTCAACCTCATTACTTGTACCCCCACTAACCCACGCGCGGGCTGAACTGCTTAGTTCAATCCCTAACCTCTTACCCTTTTCAGCCAAAAACTTCAGTAGGCCTTTGAGGTCAGCCTTCATTATTTTGTTATTGTTAATAGGGGTATAGCACGTGGTGTAGTCTTGGCCTTTCCATTTACACTTATCAGTGTTACACTGCTTATGGTTAATACAAGACTCGGGTCCTAATACATAACTCTTGAAGCTCTGTAAGTCTGCTATCCCTTTCCCGTCTTTGGTAAATACGGGGTTAAACTTATGCTCTGGAATTTCGTCAGCGGTAACATAAACGTGAATACCGCCGTGGGGAGTATTGACACAGAGCGTGTTTTTACACAGTTTGTTAAGCTCATTTTCACTAATCCATGCCTTCAATAGTTCCTTATCCTCAAAGTCTAAAACGACCAGACCGTGCTGACCGCCCGGTACTGCATAGTTATGCCCTTCCTCAACCATCTTTAGGAACTTCTGCCTCTCTTCCTCACTTAACGGTTGACTGCTATACTTCTCCCACTCCTTAATCACGGCTTTTTTGCTTTGAGGGTCAATAGGGAAGATGGCAAAGCCGTGTTCAATAAACCGCTTAGCCCACTGCAGTCTCTCACTCACCTTTCCTCACCCTCCTGAAGAGCGTATAGGGGTCGTCTCCTCTGTATACTCCTTCCTTCATTTCCACGTGGATTTTGTCCTCAATTCTTTGCGGGCATTCAGCATAATTGCCTATATCTCCACAAACACTGCTATCGCTAAAGCAGTGCCTTCCAAACGGGCAAGAAGGTTTTTTAATCTGTCTAACAGAGTTTAAACTAACCACACATATCGCCTCTTTTTTCCGATTATGTGACGAGAAGAGAAAAAACGGATTAACTTATGAAGAGAGGAGTCCCAACTCCTTAGCCAAATGCTTTACCGCTATTTTTACCGCGTCAGATTCCGAGACGTCATAGTATTCTGCAATTTTCTTTATTACCGCCTTATCCTCTTCCTTTAGCCTTACAAAAGCCATAGTTTTACTCGACATTTTGCTCACCATTCTGTAGTTTACCCGTTGAACACTTTTAAACCTTATCGTGTGGTATAACCGTTAAGTGTCAACGTACTAAGACACGTGGATATTACATGTAGATAGTGTATAGAGAGAGTGAAGAGAGAGATAGACAGAAAGCCATATATATTGTTAGATGGGTTTACGCCGTTGCTAATACTTTTAACAGATATATGGCGTATGTATAAACAGTTGTTAACAGATGTATATTGTATGTGTAGTGTATATGTAACGTATAGCTA